>JAOZPW010000019.1:0-13926 GCA_029932545.1 Thermoanaerobaculales bacterium
ACTTTGAGCCAGAGGGCATCGACTTGATCACGAGTCAAGCTGTCGTCCGAGTCGAGGCTTCGAATTAACTTCACCGCCAAGCGAGCCTTGGCCTCGTCATTCAGTCGAAGAACCTGTGATTCAAAGTCATTTCCTTGAATATCCATGATTTCTCTCCCGTTTCATTATCTCATGAGTAGAGGTGTCAGATTGTCGGCGACTTGGGCAGACAGGCGCCGCGGCATTTTGGTTCTCAGGAACGGGCACGGCACGCCGTGCCCCTACGCTCGGACCGAGGGCGCCCCGCTATACTCGTGCGGTGAACCAGGAACCCATCACCCCAACCCTCACCCAACCCGTTGCAGCCGCCGCCACCCTGTTGGCTGTCGTGGTTCTGTGGATGGGTCGGGATGTCATGACTCTTGATGTTGTCCTTCGCCTCGTGCTTCCGGCGTTGTGGCTCGGTATTTGGACACTGGGTTGTGCCGGCGCCGGATGGCCGGTGGTTGCCACGCTCTTGAAAAAGATCAACGGCGATCGTACACCCCTCATCCTGATCGTCGCGACGGGGGCGGCAGTGTTGGCGCTGATCGGAACGACCCTGGCTCTGACTCATCTCCTGTACCGTCCGCTCCTGATCGGTCTGCTGGCAATTTCAGTCCTGGGCGGCCTGTTCGTTTTGGGGCGCTATCGCCGCCACATCGAAATCCTGCCGAAGGGCTTATTGTCCCCTCTCGGGGGCATCTTGATGATCCCGGTAGGCGCTGCTCTCCTCCTGGTGTCAACCCCACCGGTGATGTACGACGTCCTCCACTACCATCTCGCCTTCCCCGAACAATGGCTGATGGCCGGAGGCTTCGTCGAGTTCGCCCGCGAGTCTTTTTCCTACTATTTTTCGGCACACGGCATCCTCTTCACCTTCGCCCTCTCAACTGTCGGCCCGTGGGGCGCCAACGCTATCAGTTGGTGGATGGCGGGAGTCGCCATCATCGCCGCCGCTACGCTGGGCAACCGTCTCGGTGGACCCAGCGCCGCCCCCTGGGCGGCCGCCTGCTACGCCCTGACCCCGGCAACTCTGGAAATTATCGGCTATGCCAATGCCGACCACGCCGTCGCTGCATGGGCCGGCGCCGCACTGGTTGCCCTCACTGACCAGATCGACCGAATACCGACGACCCGCATGATGGTTCTGGCGGGCTTCCTTGGAGGCACTGCCGCCACCTCCAAATACCTGGCCCTTGCAACCGTCCTGATACCCCTTGCGGCGGCTGCCCTGTTGACACTTCGAGCGTTCCAATCCGGGCGCAGGGTCCGAGCCGCTGTCCTGCTCATGGCTCTGGTAGCCGGTACTGCAGTACCCCTGGCCCCCTGGATTGCACGTAACGTCACTTGGACCGGCAACCCGGTCTACCCCTATTTGATCAGCGTCTTTGGTGGTCCCCCATCAGATATGAACGTCGACATGGAGATCAAACGCAACATTGATCTTCCCGCCTCGACAGCAGGCAGAACGTTTGCATCGGCGGGCGCTCTGGTGCTCCGCACCTTCAACCCGCGCGGTGAAGGGGGTCTCCTGGGTCCGCATTGGCTGTTTCTCCTGCCCGTCGCCGCAATGGTCACCGGCCTCAGACCCCGTCTTCGAGGTCCACTCTGGACGGCGGCCCTCATCGGGTTTCTCTGTTGGGGTTTTCTGGTGCAATACGCACGGTTTCTACTGCCGGCCCTGGTCCCGGCGGCGGCGTTGGCCGGCACCGTTCCTCCCGCCCTCGGCCGGAAAGTCAGCGCTCTGACTCGTGGCGCCTTCACGTTTCTTTTGTTTGCGGTCTTCGCCTGGAATGCCAGTATGCTCCTGTCAAACCTCAATATCGACCGATTGGCAACGGTTGCCGGGATCCTCAACGAGAAGGACTATCGCTTCCGTTGGATCGGCGCCGCCCCTGCCACAGACTTCATCTCAGACAATCTGCCCTCCAACGCCCGAATCTTGATGGTCGGAGAAGCCCGTTCGTTCGGACTCAAGAGACAGGTGATCGTTGAAGACCCCTACCGGGTACCCCTTTTGGTCGAATTGGCCGAGGCTGCAACCTCAGCTGAAGATCTGAGCAGAAACCTCCATCATCTCGGAGTGACCCACATCCTGGTCAACGAACCGGAGATGAAACGATTTGCCGGGATTCGCCGGGTCGATGACTACTGGACGCCCGCCTCGGACCAATCCAGGCGACTGATCCATTCCTTCCTCGAGACCCGGGTGACCCGCATCTTTGATCTCGGTGACCTCTGGGTCGCAAGCCTCAAGGCGCCGCCATCTGCTCAGGATACAGATCCAGGGCAAAAGACGTCGTGAGAGAGGCAGACGGCTCAGTACCGACTCCCGAGGGGTCGAACCACACCCGGTACCGATCAAAGTCATTAAAATTCATAGGCTGACTGACAAAATCATTGCGCAACCACACGGCGAAGTGCCGATAGCGATCGAGGTAGGTTGACTGCCTTTCCGAACACCGATGGCCCAAAGTTATCCGCAACACCGACGGATCATCAGAGTGCTCCCAAATCTCCAGGGCACTGAGAACCCGACCTTCGGCATCGATGACCTGAAGGTCGTAGAGCGGGTCGAACATCACCCACCGCTTTTCATCTCGGAGCCAGGCTTCGATGACTTCATGTCCTTCGACGGTGACGCATCTCGCCGGTGCACCAAAACTGGTGATCGCCTGAAGCAGGACGAAACAGTACTGCGCGCAAAAGCCCCCGGTCACGCCCTGTCTGATGTCCCTCAGGATGATGCGTGCATCGGGTGGGGGGTAGGGATCAGGCCGGCCCGGCTCCCATTGATCTCGAACCCAACCCATCAGCCGACGAAAGGCCTCCTGATCGCCCCTCGCACCCTCGACAACCTCGTCGAGCCCTTCCTGTTGCCGGAGGTCCTGCAACACGGCAGGGTTTTCATAGACGAAACGGAAACGGGAAAAGTGTCGAACCTGAACCGGATCGGCGAAGAGGTGCACGGTCATCAAGGGCTCGTTTTCCTGCCGGGCGCCTTGAGGACTATGGTCGGCCGAATTCCACCCGCACCCGAGACTGCCCCCAAACAAAAAGGCCGTTAAAGCCGGCGCCAAAAGCCGCGCAAGCTTGGTCGAAATCATTTGTCTTGATGGTCCAGAACCCGAAGTACACCACGATTCAGCAATGCATGAATCACCAATCGCTGTTCCAAAGGCAAACCCGGGACCATAGTGAGGATCTGTTCAACCGTGTAGGCGCCGTTGACTCGAGACAGCAAAAACCCCTCCTCCCGACTACAGGGCAATTCGGTCAACGCCTCGGTTGGGATGGCCAACTCGAGGACAGACTGGTCATCGATTCCCGCTTTGTCCAGCTCCTTTTCGATCTCAACCTCGAAGGCAACGACGTGGTCCAATGCCTCCCGATTGCCGTCGGCCTTGACCCGCAAACTCTCCAAAACATGATAAGCCTCGAGCAACGCTCCCCCAGCCATTGCCTTCTCGGCCATTTTGAGTAGTGTTCGCCAACCGGTCTTGGAAAAGCCCGGGATCGAACGCTCCTCACTAGCCGGCGGCTCCACTTTGAACACGCCGGCCCCGATGCCCTGCATGACAAACTGCCTGATGGGAAAAGACCCCAGACGGCGAGCAAGCCCAATGTCTTCAATGCTGTTCGTGCCGTTGATTTCACACAATAACCTGCGCTCTTCGGAAGACAGGCCATGAACGTCGAGGGCGCCGATGACCTCGGGAATCCAATCATCACCACCGATAACGTCCCGACTGCGCTCCCATTCGTCCAGGCGCCTCACACCTTCCAGAACCAGATGGTCAACGGCAATATCAAGAGGATCGAATTTTTTGGTTGGCAAAATCGCCTCGAGAAACCGGAATTCACCTTCGGTCCACAGGAAAATGTCGAAGATTGAGGCCTCGGTCTTGACCCTCAACACCTCGGCCAACTCCTCCCGCGACAGACGACCGATGATCACCAGGAGTTCGCCCAGCAACGCGCCGTGCCGGTCCTGCATGTCAAGGAGTTCTTGAAGTTCATCCTCGGCCACGAAGTTCCATCCGACAAGGTAATAGCCCAAGAACTCTCTAGGATTATCCGAAGCCGATGCAACGACCTTGCCCTCACGAAAGTAGAGCTTTTTTTTGAAAACCGGACCATCGAGCGCCAAAGTGCCGGTCTTGCGACTCTGGGAAACCCACTGGAGCAAATCGGGGAACGGCATGGTTTTCAGATTGCCGCTGATCGACATCGGATGCCCCTCCCCGATTTCTCTCTTCAGCCCCGACCAGCCTCAGTTTGAGACCGGCTGCTGTGCGTCCGGGCGCGTTTGAACCTGAGGCTTCGGCACGATCACCGGAGGCTTGACCGATTCCAGTGCCTCGCAGATCCCTCGCTGCCACTGCCTCTGCCGAGTCCGAGTTTCTTTGAGTACCTTTTGGGCTTCCGGCTTGGTCTCAAAATCGTTTATCAGGGCTCGGAGTCCCTCGATCGCATCGTGATACCCCAAAATAAACGTCTTCCGGGCTTCGTCGGAGGTCAATCTAATTCGCCGTTGGTTGCTTCCTTCCTCCAAAGTGCAATTGATCACTTTGCTCTCCAGAATCAGGCCCTGGACCGTTGCCTTCGAAGCCTCGAGGTGGGCATCGACCACTTTAAGGCAGGCTTCGGCATCATCCCACTGCTCTCGAACTGTCTTCCAAACCACCAAATCGATCTTTGAGAGTTTCTCTCCCAGTTCTTTGGCCTCGATCTCGAGAGGCGTCAAGGGGACCGGGGTGGTGACGACCTTCCGGGGAACCCACGTTGGGGTCCCGGTGGGCTGAATATTCTGTTGGGCTGAAGCGAGAAGAGAGACACCCAACAACCCTACGACCATCGCAACTGTAAAAAGTCGAACCCTCAACATGATCAGAACCTCCTTCCGAGCGAGTGTATCGCAACCCGCCGACGCAGGGAGCAAACGGAGCAGGGCGCCGTATACCCGAGCCCGAGCCCGTTATCGTTCCCGATGTCTGAGTTCATCAAACCTGTTCGCGCGAGACATGAAAAATTCGGGCACGGGCTCGGGCTCGGGCTCGGGAGAAGCGAGTTCCCCTCAGGCTGTCCGCGCTTTCGAAACCCTCACGGTCTCCCTGAGGTATGTATCGATGCCGTTCGCAGCAACCTTGCCCGCACCCATCGCCAGAATGACAGTCGCAGCACCGGTGACGATGTCGCCGCCGGCAAAGACCCCGGGAATCGAGGTCATCATTGTTTCTTCATCGACAACGATGTTGCCCCACCGATTGAGCTCAAGGCCCTCGGTTGATTGGGTAACCAGGGGGTTGGGCCCCTGACCGATTCCCATGATGATCGTGTCCAGCTCAACATCGTACTGCTCGCCTTCGATCGGAACCGGACGGCGGCGACCAGACGCATCGGGCTCCCCAAGTTCCATTTTCTGAATCCGAACTCCGGTCACTCGGGCATCCTCGTTACCGTAGATTTCTACCGGCGAGGAAAGCCAGCGAAAATCAATCGCTTCTTCTTCGGCGTGCTCGAGCTCCTCAAGGCGCGCCGGCGATTCGGCCCTTGTACGCCGGTACAGGCAGATCACTTCTTCGGCGCCCAGGCGCTTGGCTGTTCGCAGACAGTCCATCGCGACATTACCCGATCCAACCACCGCAACCCGGCGTCCCATCCCGACCGGTGTGTCGAAAGCCGGGAAGTTGAATCCCTTCATTAAATTGACGCGTGTCAAAAACTCATTGGCCGAATACACGCCGATGTTGTCCTCACCGGGGATGCCCATGAAGTAGGGCAGACCTGCGCCCGTTCCGATGAAGACGGCGTCGAAGTTGTATTCGGTAAACAATTCCTGCACGGAGGCGATCTTGCCGATGACCCAGTTGTAGCGCATTTCCACGCCCAGCTTCTCCAGATTTCCCACCTCGTCTTCAACGATCTTCTTGGGAAGGCGAAACTCGGGAATCCCGTAGACCAGGACACCGCCCGGTTTGTGCAGCGCTTCGAAGACCGTCACCGAATGGCCGCGCATGGCCAGTTCGGCGGCAGTTGCGAGGCCGGCGGGCCCCGAACCGATGATGGCAACTTTGAATCCGGTCTCAGGCTGGCGCTCGGGCATGACGATCTCGCCGCCCTGGGCCACTTCCCAATCGGCCACGAATCGCTCAAGACGTCCAATGGCAACCGGCTTGTACTTGTTGCCGACGACACATACTTGTTCGCACTGGTCTTCCTGCGGACAAACGCGACCACAGATGGCGGGCAGCGTATTGGCCATTTTGATGATGGCCAGCGCCTTTTTGAAATCACCCTCCTGCATCTCGTGGATGAAAGCAGGGATGTCGATGCCGACCGGGCATCCGTCGACGCACCGTGGTTTCTTGCATTCGAGGCATCTTTCGGCTTCGGTGATGGCCATTTCAGCCGTCAATCCAAGGGCAACCTCGTCGAAATTCTTGATGCGATCCATCGGATCCTGCGTAGGCATCGACTGCCGGGGTAGCTCCATTCGCTCTTTTTTCGTCAGTTCACGACCCATTATTTGACCTCCGCGCCCTTGGTCGCCTTGCATTCATGGTTTTCCAGGAATCGCAGACGTGCGGCCTGCTCCTCAGGCAGAAAGGTCGCCTGGCGTTTCATCATCAGGTCGAAATCGACGGTATGTGCATCGAATTCCGGGCCATCGACACAGACGAACTTGCTGTCACCCCCAACAGACACTCTGCACCCGCCGCACATTCCGGTACCGTCGATCATAATCGTATTCAGGCTTACGACAGTCGAGATCTCAAGGGGACGCGTCATGTCAGCGACGGCCTTCATCATGATCGCCGGACCGATCGCGACGACAATGTCCGGTTTCCCCCGCTCTTCAATCAGCCGGTCCAGGGCGTTGGTGACAAAGCCTTTCGCCCCGAATGATCCATCGTCGGTTGTGTAGATTATCTCAGTAGACGCTTGGGTCATCTCATCCCGAAGGATCACCAACTCCTTGGTGCGTCCGCCAAGGATCGATATCACCTCATTGCCGGCCTTCTTCATCGCCCGAGCGATCGGCAGGAGGGGCGCGATGCCGGCACCGCCTCCGACGCAGACACAGGTTCCGAAATTCTCGATATGGGTCGGGGTGCCCAGCGGACCGACAACCTCGATCTGATCGCCCTCGGACATCAGTCCCATTTCCATCGTTGACTTTCCAACTTCCTGCACAACCAGGGTGATGGTGCCGGCCTCTGCATCGGAGTCGGCGATCGTCAACGGGATGCGCTCCCCATGATCGTGGAGCAGAATAATGACGAACTGCCCCGCCTGATGCTTGCGTGCAATCTCTGGAGTTTCAACAACATATTGCTTGAACGCCGGAGCAATTTCCTTGATTTCGAGCAGTGTCGGCATGCAACCTCCTCCTGTCCAGCCATCTCTCCGACCGGCAGGCTGAGGAAATCTACATGCGATCATCGATATTTTCAAGAAAACAAATGTGTTCTGGGGTTCATATTCAGCATCCTTGACCAATGTGATCTGCTCTTCGAGTCCTGCGACTGTACGAATTGACAATCTTAGCGCTGAGAGTACCGGGAGAGGCCAGGTTGTTGTACACTTGGAGAATGAACGGTTCATCTTCGGACAACACACAAGCACAGCATGCAGTTGCAGAGGCTGTGCAACTGACCCGACAGTCAAAGATTTCCGAAGCCCTGACCAGCTTCGAGACTTTCCTGACACCACTGTCAGGAGGAACGATCGGTGATCGCAGGGTCGCGGCCGGAGCGTTCTCCTATTACGGTTACTGTGTGGCCAAGATCCGCCGGAAATACGCTGAGGGAGTCAAATACTGCGACATTTCTCTGCGCGCCAACCCCCTTGACCCTGACCACCGGGCGAACTTGGCAATGGTCTACCTCGAGCGTAACGACCGTGCCAAGGCAATCGAAGCACTCAACGCCGGTCTCCGACTGGATCGTCGGAACAGGCGCCTCCATTTGATTCTGGAGTCGATCGGTCGTCGGAAGCCACCGGTCATACCTTTCCTCTCCCGAAATAGCCCGCTCAACATCTGGCTCGGCAAACGGCGCACCGAAAAAAGGTGACTCACTGCACTCCGGGTCACTGATCGGCCGACAAAGCAAAAAACAACCAGGTCACAGTTTATTACCTCCCAATCTGAGCGATTCTGGCGGATGAGATGTGTCAAGTCCTTGAGGCTCCGGTGCTTGAAAAAAACGTAGGCATACCTGTTTGTCTGTCGAGGCTTTTTGAAAGTGCCCGGGGTCCAAGGACTTGGCACAGATCGCCGATGAGAATCGCTCAGCTTAGGTACCTGAAACCTGTCGCCCGAAGCCGGGATCTTCCCAACCGAAAACAACGCAATTTCCGCCCCAATCGTGCATCAATTGAGACAACTCCCGACCCACCTTGCCAGTCATCCCATTGGGGAGTATGCTCCGCGGTGCGAGACCGCGTCGGACAGCGGAGTCCACTCTCGTACAACTCGCGGCAGATTGCCGCAGTTATCCTCGGAGGAATCCCCATGGCTAAATCAAACATGATCATGATCGACGGCAACGAAGCGACTGCATCGGTCGCTCACCGCATCAACGAGGTCTGTGCAATCTACCCCATCACCCCATCGTCCAACATGGGCGAATTTGCCGATGAGTGGTCGGCCAAAGGTCAGAAAAATATCTGGGGCAGCATCCCGGATGTCATCGAGCTACAGTCCGAGGGCGGCGCATCGGGCGCAGTGCACGGCTCTTTGCAGGCCGGAGCTCTGACAACCACCTTCACCGCCTCGCAGGGCCTGCTCCTGATGATCCCAAACATGTACAAGATCGCCGGCGAACTGACATCGGCGGTCTTCCACGTATCGGCTCGGACCGTTGCAACCCACGCCTTGTCGATCTTCGGTGACCACTCGGACATCAATGCCTGCCGCCAGACCGGGTGGGGCATGCTGTCGTCGAACTCGGTCCAGGAAGCCCACGACATGGCCTGCATCGCCCAGATGGCGACACTGGCCTCGAGAATTCCCTTCATTCACTTCTTCGACGGGTTCCGCACCTCCCACGAGGTCTCCAAGATGGAAAAGATCACCGATGATCAACTGCGGGAACTGATGAACGAGGAACAGATTCACGCCCACCGCGAACGGGCCTTGACACCGGACCGGCCGGTCATCCGAGGCACAGCTCAGAACCCCGACGTCTTCTTCCAGGCACGTGAGGCGATCAACCCGTATTACGAAGCCTGCCCGGGGCATGTACAACAGGCAATGCACGATTTCGCCAAGGTTGTCGGCCGCGAGTACCAGCCGTATCAGTACGTCGGCGCCGCCGATGCCGAGCGGGTGATTGTGATCATGGGCTCCGGCGCTGAGGCTGTTCACGAGATGGTGGAATGGCTCACCGAGCGGGACGAGAAGGTTGGCGTTCTCAAGGTTCGGATGTACCGGCCATTTGCGGCGGAGGCCTTCTTGGCCGCTTTGCCCCCTACCACCAAGGCGATCGCCGTCATGGACCGGACCAAGGAGCCCGGGTGCGTCGGCGAACCAATGTACATCGATGTCATGACCGTCCTCAACGAGGCACGGACCGAAGGACGGTCCCCCTTCTCCACCGAACCGGTGTTGGTCGGAGGACGCTACGGTCTGTCATCCAAGGAATTCAACGCCCCCATGGTCAAGGCGATCTTTGAGAACCTGATGACCGACACTCCCAAGAACCACTTCACAGTCGGCATCGTCGACGATATCTCCCACACCTCCCTGGCCGTTGACGACGACTTTGACATTGCTCCGGATGACGTCTTCCGAGGTGTTTTCTTCGGCCTTGGTTCCGATGGCACAGTCGGCGCCAACAAGAACTCGATCAAAATCATCGGCGAAGAGACCGACAACTTCGCGCAGGGCTACTTCGTCTACGATTCGAAGAAGGCCGGCGCCATCACTATCTCCCACCTGCGCTTCGGTCCCAGACCGATTCGCTCGACTTATTTGGTCAAAAAGGCCAACTTTGTCGCCTGCCACCAGTGGGTCTTCCTGGACAAGTACGATGTCCTTGAATACGCGGAGCCCGGCGCGACCTTCCTGGTCAACTCACCCTTCACGCCGGAAGAGACCTGGAACCAATTTCCTCTGGAAGTGCAGGAAGCAATTATCGAGAGAGAGCTCAAGGTCTACTGTATTGATGCAACTACCGTCGCTCAGGACAGCGGCATGGGTCGCCGAACCAATACGATCATGCAGACCTGCTTCTTCGCGATCTCCGGAATTCTGCCCCGCGACGAGGCCATCGCCAAGATCAAGGGCGCGATCAAGAAGACCTACGGCTCGAAAGGTGACGAGATCGTCGATCTCAACTTTCGGGCGGTCGACGCGACCTTGGCCAATCTTCACCAGATGGCTATCCCGGAAGCTGTTTCGACCGAGAGGCGCCGCCCCCCGATCGTCTCCGAGAACGCACCCGATCTGGTCAAAAGAGTCACCGCAGTGATGCTGGCCAACAAGGGCGATATGCTGCCTGTTTCGGCCTTCCCGCCGGACGGCACCTGGCCGTTGGGCACTACCCAGTGGGAGAAACGCAACATCGCGATTGAAATCCCGACCTGGGACGAGGAACTCTGCATCCAATGCAACAAGTGCGTACTGGTCTGCCCTCATGCCGCTATTCGCGTCAAAGTATACGACCCGGCAGAACTTGACGGCGCACCAGACACCTACAAAGCAGTCGACTACAAGGCCAAGGATTTTCCGGGCGCCAAGTACACGATTCAGGTGGCGCCGGAGGACTGCACGGGCTGTACCTTGTGCGCCAGGGTCTGCCCGGCCAAGGACAAGAGCAACCCGCGCCACAAGGCCCTGGATATGGTGCCGCAGATGCCACTGCGGGAGCAGGAACGCATCAACTACGATTTCTTCCTCTCCCTGCCGGAAGTCGACCGCACCAAGGTCAAGATCGACGTCAAGGGCTCACAGTTCTTGCAACCTCTGTTTGAATACTCCGGCGCCTGCGAAGGCTGCGGCGAGACCCCCTATGTCAAGCTTTTGACCCAGCTCTTCGGTGACAGGGCGATGATTTCGAATGCCACCGGCTGTTCGTCAATCTACGGCGCCAACCTGCCGACAACTCCCTACTGCACCAATGAAGACGGGCGGGGACCCGCCTGGTCCAACTCGCTGTTTGAGGACAACGCCGAATTCGGCTTGGGCTTCCGCCTGGCAGTCGATCAGACGCAGATCCACGCGGAACATCTGCTCAAGCAGCTCTCAGCCGATGTTGGAGATACGCTCGTCAGTGCCCTCTTGAGCGCGGATATGGGCGATGAAGCCGGCATTGCCGCCCAGAGGGAACGAGTTGTCCAACTCAAGGCCACGATCCAATCGATCGACAGCCCCGAAGCCAAGAGACTGGCCCTGATTGCAGACTACCTGGTCAAGAAGAGCGTCTGGGCGGTCGGTGGTGATGGCTGGGCCTACGACATCGGCTATGGCGGATTGGACCACGTCCTCGGCACTGGACGCGACATGAACATCCTGGTTTTGGATACCGGCGTCTATTCCAATACCGGCGGCCAAGCCTCCAAGGCAACACCGATGGCAGCAACTGCCAAGTTTGCCATGGGTGGAAAATCCATCGAGAAAAAGGACCTCGGCCTGATGGCGATGGCGTACGGCCACGTCTACGTTGCCCAGGTTGCCTTCGGTGCCAAGGACCGGCAGACGATCCAGGCATTCCAGGAAGCCGAGTCCTATCCGGGGCCCTCACTGATCATCGCCTACTCCCACTGCATCGCCCACGGCTATAACATGGGCGATGCTCTCGACCACCAGCAGGCAATCGTCGATTCCGGCGCCTGGCCCCTCTACCGCTTCGATCCCCGTCGGGCCGTCATTGGAGAGAATCCCCTGAAGCTGGACTCCAAGGCGCCGACTATTCCCTTCGAGAAATTCGCCATGACCGAGAACCGCTTCCGCATGCTGACCAAGACCGATCCCGAGCGAGCCCGTGAATTGATGGTCAACGCCCAACGAGCGATCCAGGTCCGGTTTGATGTCTACAAACAGTTGGCCTCCTTAACAATCAACTCCGGGTCCACCGGCGAAAGCAACTGAAGGGATCGATAATGGACTTAACTACGACTTACCTCGGCCTAAAACTCAAGAATCCCCTGGTTTGTGGAGCGTCGCCTCTCGGAGCCAGCCTGGACACCCTTCGCCACCTGGAAGACAGCGGTATCGCCGCGATCGTTCTGCCCTCGCTGTTCGAGGAAGAAATCCTCGCGGCGGCCAAGGGTGTGATGGCGATGGAAGGCGCCGGCGCAGGCTTTGCCGAGGCGACCTCGTATTTGCCGGATCCCAAGGGCTACCATATCGGCCCCGGCCAGTATCTCGACCACATCAAGCAGGCCAAAGAGACACTGTCCATCCCGGTGATTGCTTCCCTCAATGGATCGAGCCCCGGAGGCTGGACCCGGTACGCGGAGAAGATGCAGGCCGCCGGCGCCGATGCGATCGAGCTCAATACCTATTTTCTCTCGACCGACATCACTGAGAACGGCGCCGATGTCGAAAACCGAACAATCAATATCGTTCGCGAGGTCGCCGGTGCGGTCTCGATTCCGGTATCCGTCAAGCTGTCGCCCTTTTTCTCGTCAATCCCCAATCTGGCAAAACGGCTGGTCGAAGCCGGTGCCGGTGCCTTGGTTCTGTTCAACCGGTTCTACCAGCCGGACATTGACATCGAAGACCTCGAGGTCGTGCCCAACCTGCGCCTCTCGTCGGCCGAAGAACTGCGATTGCGATTGCGCTGGTTGGCCATCCTTTCGGCCACGATCGAATGCGACTTTAGCTGTACCGGCGGCGCCCACCACGCCGGCGACGTCATCAAATCGGTGATGGCCGGCGCCAATACCGTGCAGATGGTCTCCGCGCTCCTGATCCACGGGGCCGACCATGTCAAGGGCACGCTGGAAGCCGTCGAAGGGTGGATGAGCGAGCACGAATACGAGAGCATCGGCCAAATGTATGGCTCGATGAATTTATCCAAGACCCCAGACCCCAGTGCCTACACGCGAGCCAATTACATGAAAATACTGGACAGTTGGGAACGGTAACGGACACCTGCTCGGTTAAAGGCACAACGCTTCCCCTTGGTTCCGGCTCTGCCGGGTTAGGCAATTAGCCCAACCTTCTCGCCAGTGTCCGGCTGCAAGGCGCAAAACACAACGATCTTCCGAGTAATGCAGTACACTATGACTGAGTTGGAGGTCTCGAGCTTGATCATCACCTGTCCGCAGTGTTCGGCGCAGTACCGATATGACGAAGCGAGGTTCGGAGATACACCTCGTCGTAAGGTCAAGTGTCCCAAGTGCTCCCATGTCTTTGACATCACCAACCCCTCCGGTGAGATGGGCGACCCGACCTTCGTCGGCAAGGGCCAAACACAGGAGGTCGCACCATCTCCGGACGATCATCAGACAGACAGGACTTTCCTCGAACCGGAAGACCCCGAGCTCCCGCCCCTCGGTCCCTTGAGCACCGATTTACGGTTCTCCCTTGCGGTTATCGCCGGCGCCCAGGCCGGTACGGTCTTCAAGATTACCCAACCCAGGGTCTATCTGGGCCGCGGTACCGTAGCGAACATTCAGCTCCGCGACGCCGAGATTTCCCGCCGGCACGCGATGATTGAAATCCGCGGGGATGAAGTGACATTGGTTGACCAGGGCGCCACCAATGGCTGCTTCGTCGAAGGGAAGCGTGTCGAGAGCGCCGTCTTGGAACATCAGATGGAATTCACGCTGGGATCAACCACACTGATGCTGATCATCACCAGTACGAGTGGGAATACGGTTTAGCCACCGGCCCTTCAACAGCTTCGAAAGGTGGGAGGATTTCCGGCCGGTGGCTCGAAACTGGAAACT
>JAOZPW010000019.1:14026-21139 GCA_029932545.1 Thermoanaerobaculales bacterium
ACTGGAAACTAGGGACCGACGCCAGGCCGGAGGCCTGCCGAGCCAGAGGCCCGGGCCCGCGAAACGGGTAGTGTGGGCTAGAAACACACGCCGCAAACCAGAGGTATCACTGATTTTGTATGGAACCATGAAAAAGACCATCGAGGTTTAGACAATTACTGAACCATCCGAGTGCCTGATTGATGAGTTGAACCCAACGCCGAACGCCCTTTTCGGTTCCATTGGAAGATCGGATCGAGTTTCCAGTTTCCAGTTTCCAGTTTCCAGTTTCCAACCCGGCTGATCCGGAATCGTGTAGGTTCCGGTTCAGCCAGGTTGCGCTAAAATCGCCGTTCGAAAACACGAAGCGACGGACCTTCTACAGGACCGCCGGACAGGAGACTCTACCCATGATCGAAGTTGAAAACCTCTCAAAGGTCTTCGTCGACACAGCCGTCGTCGATGATGTCACCTTCTTCGTACCCGAGGGCCAGATTTTGGGTTTCCTCGGCCCCAACGGTGCGGGTAAGACCACCGCCATGCGTATGATTACGACCTTCCTGCGCCCGACGGCCGGCACGATCACCGTCGCCGGCATCAACGCGGACGACGATCCTGTCGGACTGCGCAGGAACATCGGTTATTTGCCCGAAAACGTGCCGCTCTATCCCGAAATGCGGATCGATGAGTACCTGCGTTTCCGCGCTGACATCGAGGAGGTGCCTCATCGCCACCAGGGCGCGAGGATTGATGACGTCGTCGAGCGGTGCCTGCTCTCCGATGTGCGCCGCCAGGTTATCGGAACGCTGTCCAAGGGCTTCCGCCAACGTGTCGGCCTCGCGAGTGCGCTGATTCACCAGCCGACAGTCCTGATCCTCGATGAGCCGACCGTCGGCCTCGACCCCAATCAGATCATCCGGATCCGGGAACTCCTGGTCGAACTGGGTCAGGATCACACAGTCCTGTTGTCGACCCACATCCTCCCCGAGGTGGAAACGGTCTGCGACCGGGTATTGATCATCAACCGGGGACGGATCGTAGCCGACGGGACGCCCGATGGGCTCCGCTCCAGAATGGCAGGCAAGCCGATCCTCGAGGTTGTGTTCAAGGATGCCCCCGAGGACCAGGTCCTTGGCACCTTCGAGTCTCTGACGGGGCTTCTCGGCGTCGACTGCCTTGATGACGGACGATTCCGCCTTGAGTGCGACACGACCGGTGATCTACGGGAGCCGATCTTTCGGCTGGCGGTCGACAGAGGTTGGACCCTATTGGAAATGAGTCCCGGCAAGGCTTCGCTCGAAGACGTTTTCGTCCGGCTGACCACCGACGAACAGGCCGACCCGGCCGAGGAGGCGTGATGATCAAGACCCTTGCAATCCTCAGGCGTGAACTCATTGCCTATTTCTCCTCGCCTCTGGCCTACCTTGTCATGACCGGATTCCTGCTGCTCCAGGGACTGATTTTTTACCTGGTCCTGGCATTTCTCAACAATCCGGGTTCCCAGACCATGGCGCCGATGGAGGCGTTTTTCGGAGGCACAATCTTCTTCTGGCTCTTCCTGCTGTTCGTCGTACCGGTGATCACGATGCGGCTGATTGCCGAAGAACGAAAGACGGGAACCATCGAGGTTTTGCTGACTTCACCGGTGACCGAAGCCCAGATCATCACAGGAAAATTTCTGGCTGCATTGGTGTTCTACACCGCCCTCTGGCTGCCGACCGGGCTCTACGTCGTCATCCTCCGTCGTTACTCGGAGATTGATCTCGGACCGGTCTTGGCGGGTTACCTCGGCGTGGTCCTGATTGGGTTTCTCTTCCTCGGCATCGGGACCTTCGCCTCGACTCTGACCAGCAACCACCTGATCGCCGCCATTCTGGCCTTCGTCGGCCTGGTCGCCCTGTTCGCCGTCCCTCTGGTCGAACAACTGCTGGTCTCGGATTCCCTGTTCAAGGCCGCCCTGGGCTACATGGACCTCTGGTCCCATATGGAGGACTACGCCATGGGCATCGTCGACACACGCCACGTCGTCTATGAATTGTCCGTCGGCCTGCTCTTCCTGTTTCTCGCCACTCGAAGTCTCGAAATAAAGAAGGGCCGGTAGGCATGAGACGAACGGACATCCAACGCTCCTCAATCGCCATGGCCACCATTGTGCTGGTCACTGCCCTGATCATCATGATCAACTGGCTCGGCGCCCGCCACTGGCACCGCGCAGACTGGACGGCCTCAAACCTCTACACCCTGTCCGAAAAAAGCCACAACATTTTGGGAGACCTCGACGAAGAGGTCCAAATCATCGTCTTCATGACTCCGGGCTCCGGGCTCTGGCCCCAGGTTCGCGAGTTACTGAATCGGTATGACGCAGCCTCCGATTCCATCGTTGTGGAATACATCGACCCTGATCGAGAGCCATTGAAGACCCAGCAGTTGGCGGAAGAATTCGGAATCTCGGTCGCCAATACGGTGGTCTTCACCGCCGGAGATCGGTCCAAGTACGTGACCTCCGATCAGATGGCGGAATTTGACTACTCCGGAATGCAATATGGACAGCAACCGACCCTGAGCGCATTCAAGGGCGAGGAGCAGTTCACCGCCGCCATTCTCTCGCTGGTCGCACCGGACGTGCCCAAGGTCTATTTCGTCATGGGCCACGGCGAGCCGGCGCTTCAGGCGGCCGCCAGTCGTTCGGTGCGGGGACTTTCCATCCTTCACGAGTCCTTGAAGAGGGAGAATATGGAAGCCGTCGAGACCAGCCTTCTTTCCGGCCATATCCCGGACGACGCCGACGTGCTGGCGATCGTCGGCCCTACCCGGGCATTCACCGATGCCGAGATCAATGCGATTGACACCTATCTTCGGAACGGGGGGCGTTTGCTGGTGGCCTTGGACCCCTTGATCGAACCAGACGGTACGATGCGGATGACCCGCCTTGAGGCTCTGCTTGCCGACTGGGACGTCGAGATCCGCGGAGATTTGGTGATCGACCCGTCGAAGAAATTGCCCTTTTATGATCTGTCAGCCGTGTACCTCGATACCTACGGCGCACATCCGATCACCGAGGGCATGGAGGGCTTTGCGGTTCTCTTCATGGTGGCACGATCAGTCGCAGCGGTGGCCGAGCCCATCGGCATTGTCACGACCCTGATCGAAACCAGTGCAGAGGGTTGGGGGGAGACCGACCTCAGCCAACTGATCCGCGGCGAACCCGTTGAACCCGGCGAACTCGACACTCCAGGCCCGGTTGCGGTCGGCCTTGCCGTCGAGCACACACTCCAGGGCTCCGAAGGAATGGATGACGACACCTCCGACGAACCCGCCCCTGATGCAGCCGGAACCCGGCTGGTCGTAATGGGAGACTCCGACTTCCTCTCGGACACCGAAATTTCCAACGCCGGCAACAGCGTGCTCGCCATCAATGCCTTCAACTGGTTGGCCGCACAGGAACACGCCCTGGGCATTCCCCCGAGGGCCGTCACACAAAGTGGAATGTACCTGAACGACAGCCAAATGCAGATGATCCTGTTCCTGATCCTGATCGTCATGCCTGGCGCGGCAATCGCCGCCGGCATCTTCGTATGGCGCCGCCGGCGGCATTGAGGTCACGCATGAAGGGCAAGAGTCTCTTAATTCTCGCCGGCGCTGTCCTGATTCTGGGCGCGTTTATCTGGTTTTTCGAGCGGAATCAATTGACGACCGAGGAGGCCAGGATACAAGAAAACCGGATTTTCGACGGCCTCAAAGAGGGGGCCATTGTCACCTTGGACATCACCAATAGTCACGGCGTCTTCAGCTTCCATCGTCGTGCCGAGGAATGGCGAATGGTTGCTCCGGTCGAGACGGAAGCCGACCAGCCTGCGGTTGATGCCGTACTTCGTGCCCTCATTGAGTTGAACCGCGATCGTACGCTGGGAGCGGACGAGGTAGACCCCAAGGCCTACGGTCTCGACCACCCCGAGGCGACGGTCACCTTGGGCCTGACGGGCGGCCGGTCCCACACCCTCAATATCGGAAATACAACCGCGCTGGGCTCCAACCGAGCCGTGTCCACAAGCTCCGAAAGGGTCATCCTGACCAGTGGGAGCTTCTTTGCAGGCATCGACAAGGCCCTGGATGACTGGCGATCCAGAGAGGTCACCGATGTCACCCTGGGGCGCCTAGCCGCCATCACCGTCCGGACCGGGAACGGAACGATCGAAGCGATGAACCTCGAAGACATCTGGCTTCTTCGGTCACCGGTGGAGGATAGGGCCGACCGGTTCCACCTCCAGAACCTGATCTCCGGCCTCAACGGCCTCCGGGTCGAAGAGTTTGTCGATTCAGGCGTCGACCTCGGCACTATGGGCCTGATCAATCCCAAAACCACCGTCCTGCTGGTGCCAACCGACGGCTCACCCGGTCTGACCCTGGATTTCGGGATGGCCCGCGAACACGGCGGTACGACCCAGGTTGCCTGTCGGCGCAACGGCACGGATATCTTCTGGGTCAACGACCGAGCCGTTAACGCCCTGGGCAAGGCCCCCGTGCTTTGGCGGGACAGGACGGTCCTGGCCTTAGATACATGGGACGTCATGGGCCTGAGCCTGAACGAAGGCTCGGCCACTGCCCAGCTGAGAAAAGAAAACGGCCTATGGCGCCTTGGTGACGGCACCGAGGCTTTCGGCGAAGAGGTTCAGAAACGCCTCAGCGCACTGGCCGGGCTGAAGGCCGTCGACTTCGACCTGATGCTCATCGGTACACCGGAATTGGGCCGGGCGGTCTTGGCCCTGGAAAGTAACGCAACTCCGCTTACAGTGACATTTTTCGAGTCGTTTGAAGACGGAGGAAACGTCCTCGTTACTGTGTCCGGTCGAGACACCGTGATGAGTGTGGCGCCCGATGATGCGTACTCAATCGTCGGAAATCTTCAGGCTCTGCGCCCGGTGAAACCTCAGGAAACGCCTGGTCCTGCCGACCAGACCGAAACGCCGTGATGCCGGTGACTAAATTCAATATTCTCTTTTGCGTTCCCTTTGCGGCCTTCGCACCTTTGCGGTTTGATTGTATTCTTGTCTCTAATCCCTGTTCCCTTCAAGGACAATAGCAGCCGCTGGTATGATGTGCCTGATGCAATTACCAGTGAGTCCAGACACCCCCCCCTGGCGCCTTCAATTCCAGGATCTTCGGGAGCGAAGACCCGATCTGGCGGAGAAGGTCTGTCGAAAACTCCTGGTCGACATGCAACGACAGGGATTGGTGGATTTCGACAGTCTTGACGACGAGGTGACCGAAGCGCTCCACCTCAGCGGAGAACGCCGCGGAACCGACCCCAACAGGCCCAAACCAAAGATCGTCCCCGGAACGCGGTTAGCCCTGTATGAACTGGCAATCAAGTATGCCGAACGCTACCTCGAACCCGATGAGATCCTCGCCGCCATCCTCTTGACCGAAAAACGGCAACTAGCCTTCGACGTCTCGCGAATGGCAGAAGACTCGGAGACACCCTTCGTCGAATTGAGAGAGAAGATCAGGGAGTTTCTGGAGTTTTTCCCCGGTGAAGCGATCGCCCCGCAAGCCTCAATCATTGGAACCCGAGCGGCCCTCGTTCGCCGGCTCCTGACCGACCAACTCCCTTTCATCGCTGTCGCCAAGAAGTACATCCGTGTCCGGGACTTCAACTATCTCCTCGAGCATCTGGTCCCCACAGAGGGCAACCAGGGCCGCATCGGCGGCAAGGCGGCCGGACTGCTGCTCGCTCGTTCGATCCTCGATCACGCGAATCGGCAAGGTCGATTTGACACTGAGTTCAAGATCCCAGAGTCCTACTTCGTACCTTCCAATGGAATCCTGGAATTCATTGAACACAACCACCTCGAAGAGGTCATCAACGTCAAGTACCAGGAAATCGACGAGGTCCGCGAGGAATTCCCCCTGGTCGAAAGGCTCTTCAAGAGCGGCGCCTTTCCCCCGATCCTGCACAAGGGCCTCGAAGAGATGCTCTGGACAATCGGGGAAAAACCCCTGGTCATCAGATCGTCGTCGCTGCTCGAAGATCGCATCGGGCACGCCTTTTCCGGCAAGTACAAGAGCTTGTTCATCGCAAACCGGGGACCGATTGAACGCCGTCTGGCCGAACTCGAGGACGCGATTTCAGAGGTCTACGCCTCAATTTTCCACCCAGACCCAATCGAGTACCGAAAGGAACGGGGTCTTCTGGATTTCCAAGAACAAATGGGCATCCTCGTCCAGGTCGTCGTCGGCAAGGAGATGGAGGGGTTGTTGATGCCGGCTTTTGCAGGCGTGGCCTTCTCCCGCTGCGAAATGCGCTGGTCCCCACGGATCAAACGAACCGACGGCATGGCTCGGCTGGTGCTCGGTCTCGGCACTCGAGCGGTCGATCGAACCGACGACGACTGGCCGGTGATGGTCGCCCTCGATCAACCACACCTCCAGGTTCTGCAACAACCAGAAGAGGTCTACCAGTACTCGCAGCACGAGGTTGATTTCGTTGACCTCAAGGGCGGTCAGTTCGAATCGGTCGAGCTCGAGACTCTCCTCAAGCGACTGGGTCGACGAATCCCGATGGCCAATAAGATCTTTTCGATCTACCGACACCGTCAACTGGTTCCAATCCTCGGATTTATGATGCAGAGTGACGACCAACTGGTTGTCACCTTCAACGGACTGCTCAACTCCAGCTTTCCCCGGGAACTCAAACAAATCCTCGAACTCCTGGAAGAAGGGCTGGAAGAACCGGTCGACGTCGAGTTTGCTCATGACGGCGATTGCCTCCACGTCCTGCAATGCAGGGCGCTGAGTCTGGCCTCGTCAGCCAACCATATTCCAATTCCACCGGACGTTCCTGACGCCGACAAAATCTTCAGCGCCACCCGCTTTGTTCAGATGGCCCAGATTCGCAACCTTGAATGGGTCGTGGTGATCGATCCCAGGGACTACGAACAGTTACCCACCAAAGAGGCGATGCTTCGAGTAGCCAAGGCCGTCGGCGCCATCAACCGTACCCTCAAACCAAAGACATTCATCCTGATCGGGCCCGGACGATGGGGCAGCAGGGGCGACATCCGTCTCGGAGTACCCGTGACCTACGCCGACATCTGTCACACGACGATGCTGTTGGAAGTCGCCCGTCAAAAGGGC
>JAOZPW010000019.1:21149-23501 GCA_029932545.1 Thermoanaerobaculales bacterium
AAAAAGGGCTCCTACGTGCCGGACGTCAGCTTCGGCACGCATTTTTTCCAGGATCTGGTCGAGGCCAAGATCACCTACCTGCCGCTCTACCCTGACGGTGAGGGCGCCATCTGGAACGAGGAGTTCCTCAACAACTCACCAAACGCCCTTGCCGAAATCGTACCCAAATATGCCGATCTCGAAGAAGTAGTCAAGATCATCGACGTCCGCAAGGTCAGCGACGGCCGATACCTCCAGGTCATCATGGACGGCGAAGCGGAGAGGGCGTTGGCCTTTCTGGGGCCGGAACACATATAGGAGCTCTCAGCCGTCAGCTATCAGCTGTCAGCCCTGGCTCCGAAAAACACAAGAACACAATTGAACCGCTAAGACACGAAGGTCGCCAAGGAAGCGCAGAGAAAACATTGAAGAAAACCCTTTTGCGTTATCTTCGCGCTCTTTGCGCCTTGGCGGTGTAATTGCGTTCCCGTGCCGCCTAAGGTCACGATGCGGGGCAGGAGCCCCGCGCTCCCACACTCAATCCCAATAACTTATTTCGCCTCTTCGTGTTTCTTCGTGTTCTTCGTGGATCTCTTTGTGCTTTGGCGATTCGAAAAATATAGCTGTATGATGCCGCCCTTAAGGAGGCGCCATGCGCACTGCTGCCATTCTTCTTGTTTTCACTCTGATCATCACGCTGCCCGTCTGGGGTGCACAATCCAACGAGACCAAAGAAGATGAGGGACCGATGTCGGCATCGGGCTTTGCCGGGCTCGAGCTTCGCGGCATAGGGCCGGCGATGGCCTCCGGCCGCATCGGCGACTTCGCCGTCGATCCGGCCGACAGCAGCCGGTACTTCGTGGCAGTAGCCTCGGGCGGCGTATGGAAGACCGTCAACAACGGCACGACATGGACGCCGGTCTTTGACGGCGAAGGCTCCTATTCGATCGGATGCGTCGAGATCGACCCCTCCAACCCGGAGGTCGTCTGGGTCGGCACGGGGGAGAATAACTCCCAGCGCTCGGTCTCTTTCGGCGACGGCGTCTACAAGAGCCTCGACGGCGGCCAGAGCTGGACCAACATGGGTCTCGAAGACTCCCAGCACATCGGCATGATCGCCATCGACCCGCGGGATTCGGACATCGTCTATGTTGCGGCCCAGGGACCTTTGTGGAATGCCGGCGGCGACCGCGGCCTCTACAAGACCACCGACGGTGGCGCCAACTGGGAGAAGGTGCTGGAGATTTCCGAGCACACCGGCGTCAACGAAGTTCACTTCGACCCCAGGAACCCGGATGTGCTCTACGCCAGCTCGTATCAGCGGCGGCGGCGCACCTGGACCCTGATCAACGGCGGCCCCGAATCGGCTATCTACAAATCGACCGATGCCGGTACCACCTGGCGCACGCTGAAGAAGGGCCTGCCGAAGGGCGACATGGGACGAATCGGCATGGCCGTTTCACCGGTGAACCCCGACGTCGTCTACGCAATCATCGAAGCCGTACGGGACGAGGGCGGCTTTTTCCGCTCAACCGATCGTGGTGAGAGCTGGACCAAACGCTCGGACCATGTCGCAGGCAGCCCCCAGTACTACAACGAGATCGTCGCCGACCCCTCGGATGTCGACCGGGTCTATTCGCTGGAAACCTGGATGCACGTCACAACCGACGGCGGAGAGTCTTTTGAGAAGATCGGCTCAGCCTTCCGCCACGTCGACGACCACGCGATGTGGATCGATCCCGCCAATCCCCGACACCTGTTGGTCGGCTGCGACGGTGGCATCTACGAGAGCTGGGACAAGGCCGAGACTTACGCCTTCAAGGCCAATCTTCCCGTCACCCAGTTCTACCGCGTCGGCATCGACAACGCCGAACCCTTCTATTTCGTCTACGGGGGCACGCAGGACAACGCGACCCTCGGCGGACCTTCCCGCACACGGTCGCCCTCAGGCATCGCCAACGAAGACTGGTTCGTCACGGTCTTTGGCGACGGCTTCCAGAGCCGGGTCGACCCTCAAGATCCCATGATCGTCTATTCCGAGTGGCAGTACGGCGGCCTGGTCCGCCATGACCGGCGTTCGGGAGAAATCGTCAATATCCAGCCTCCCCAACCACCCGGCGAAGAACCCTTCAGGTGGAACTGGGATGCGCCTTTGATCATCAGCCCGCACTCCCACACCCGGCTGTATTTTGCGGCATCGAGACTCTTCCGCTCCGAGGACCGGGGCAACTCGTGGTCGATCGTTTCCCCCATCCTTCATCGCGGCATTGATCGAGACACCCTTGAGGTGATGGGCAAGGTCTGGGGCCCGGACGCGGTCGCGAAGTCAACCTCGACCTCGACCTTCGGCAATGCCGTCGCCCTGTCGGAATC
>JAOZPW010000205.1 GCA_029932545.1 Thermoanaerobaculales bacterium
CGGCCGATTATGACGCGCCACCCGGACGTTACAAACTTCACCATGATCTGCGCAGTGTAGTACAAAGCGGGAGGATTTTGGGAAAAAATCAACCTACGGAACACAAAAACAATTGAACCGTGAAGGCGCAAAGAGTGCGAAGGAAACGCCAGGCAAGAGGAAAAGAATTGGCCACAATAAGGCACAAAGAGGCACGAAGAGAAGGACGATGAGAGTAATGAATAACTCCATTACCTCCTCAAAAATAAGGGGTTAGTATTTCTTTTTCCTTTTTTGTGCCTTTTTGTGCCTTTTTGTGGCTGCCCTTCTTGTGGCTTTTGTAGATGGCTATGCTGACAGCATCCGGCGGTGCCGGGTTAAGATACAACCATGTTCTTGTACCGAGAAGATGTTGTAACGGGGGCGTGGGCGATTTCCCAGCCTTCCCATTCGTGGCTTGCCTGGCAGTTGGCGTCCCACTGGGGCAATCGCCGGTTCGCCCGTCCGGCTCCCCGTAGCGAGGTCATGGCCGCCGTTCTTTTGCACGACGGAGGTTGGTCCGATTTCGACGTGGCGCCGGGCATCGACCCGGAAGGCCGACCGGTGACCTTCGACCGGATGGCAGTAGGCAAACATCTGGACGTCTGGCGAATGAGTGTCACCAGGACAGCGATTCACAGCCGGTATGCAGCCCTCCTGGTGGCGGCCCATTTCGCCGAACTGGCAGGACGCAAGGCGAGCGAACTCCTTGGGCTCGGAGATACCGGTGGGGCACGCTCAACCCAGGCGTTCAGAGCGGAAATGGAGCGCCTGCAGGACGGGTGGATCGAGGAATTGAAAGCCGACGCACGGTATGCCGATGTTCTCGAACGAGAGGGGCGTCGCGTCAACGCCTCGGTGTTGGCCGCCTGTGATCTACTGTCGGTCATGCTGTGCGCCTCAATGCCTTTTCAGTTTCCGGTAAGGGCGATCACAGCCAAGGGAGAGATTGAAGAACTCAAGATCACCACTGATTCCGACCGGGTTTTTAAAATGTCCCCCTGGCCGTTCGAGGGGACCAGACTCAAGGTGCACTGTGAAGGGCGGCACCTCCGGAGTGTGCGATTCCCATCCGTTCAAGCTTTTCAAGAGGATCTGGTGCGGGCCAGGGTCGAAAGATTGGCATTCGAGTTCGTGAGGCCGGGGAGCGTCTAGGATTGTTGGCCGTCTCGGCCGACAATCCTATTGACAAACGACGCGCGATGCCTAGAATAGCGTCTCTACCAATGCTCCGCAGTAGCTCAATGGTAGAGCGGGTGGCTGTTAACCACTAGGTTGGGGGTTCAAGTCCCTCCTGCGGAGCCAGCTTAATCACCGCCGGAGACGGCGGTTTTTTCATGGCCGACGGCCCTGCGGGGCGCCAATATCTACCAGCGCCGGGTCTATCCGGAACTGGATGGGGAGGATTTCATGGGTCCGGGCGTTTTCGGTCCGCCCTATGTCCTGAGCGACTTCGACGCGAACGGATGTTGAGTTCAAGGCCCTCGGGGACGGCGGAGTGACCCTCTTGGTCGAGTTGCTCGAGCGGGTGGCGCCTTCCTGGCTTATACCTCGGTTGTGGATAATCAGACCGGTGATGCGATTCTGATTCCTGCCATCGATACTGATATTCAGTGATGGTATTCGGCCCCTCGACCTTTCGGCCGGCATCATGGTCACCGGATGCAGCAGCTTGATCCGGGGTTGGCCCTCGATCGATCAGGCCTTTCCAGTCCTCAAATCCTCGAGTCTCTTTCGGAGTCTCTTTCGGATACGCATCAGGCGCATCTTCATGGCGGCTTCGGCGATACCGGCACTCGTGGCCAGTTCGGCAATAGGGACACCTTCGGCTCGGGCGTTAAGGAGGTCGATGGTTTCAGGGTCCTCCTGCTCGATGGCGGCCAGCATCAGACGAATCTCGGCGACGCGCTCTGCTTTCTGGTGGGGATCGTCGTCGCTCTCGACGGCGACGGCAGCCTCGAGGGAATCTTCTTTGCGAACGGCCGAGCGGCGAAGATGGTCCCTGGCCGCGTTGGCGGCGATGCGCCGGATCCACGCAGGGAACGCTCGAGGATCCGACAGGCGATCCAGGCGTGTCCAGGCTCGCAGGGCGACGTCTTGTGCCAGGTCTTTGGCGGTTTCCTCGCAGCGAACGCCGCAGGCAAAGAGGGTCGATGCGATCGCCTGGCGATGCAGGTCCAGCAGGCTCCGGAATGCCTCCTCCGACCCAGCGCGTGCCGAACGGACCAGTTGGGCGATTTGACTCCAGCGATCAGGTGTTACGTTCGAAACCATTGGTGGCTAGGGTATCTCACTCGGGCGGCGCTGGAACCAAAATGAAAGGGGGGGTGGCAAACCCGAGCCCGAGCCCGTTCCCGTTATCGTTCCCGATGTGGGGTTTTGTTGGATTGAAGATGCTGCCTTGGATTTTCTATGGCCGTAGCCAAAAAAGGCAAGCCCTTCCGGTCCGGCAGGAAACTCAGGTGTCGTGCGCAGCCAGCCCAAGATGTTTCTATATCGAGCAGGAATGAGAGGGAAAGATGTCCTGCCCTTCATGGTGGCGAGTGATTGTGGCGAAGTCGTCTGGGCCATGACGTGAGAGACCTCGGTAACGGGCACGGGAACGGGCTCGGGCTCGGGGGAAGGACTCCGTTTCTTTCGGCTTCAACATGTTGGCCTATGCTACTCTCCGGCCCGATGAAATCCGGACTTCAGGTGTCTCGTCTTCTTACACAAACTCGGCCGGCAGTTCTTGCTCTGGCTGATGGTTCAGTCTTCCACGGTTTTGCCGCCGGCGCTCCAGCAGCTGTGGCCGGAGAAGTGGTGTTCAACACGGCGATGACCGGCTACCAGGAGATGGTGAGCGACCCGTCCTACCACGGGCAAATTCTGTGCTTGACGACGTCGCACGTCGGGCAGGTCGGGATCAATGAGATCGACGCGGAAAGCGACCGGCCGTGGGCTCGTGCTCTGGTGGTTCAGGATATCGATCTCGAGCCGTCATCCTGGCGATCGGACGAGAGCTTCGAACGTTGGTTGCAGAGCCGAGGTGTGACCGTCGGCTGGGGTTTCGATGTCCGGGCGATCGTGCGCAGGCTCAGGGAGGCGGGCGCCGTGCCGGGTGTGCTGGCGGCCGGTGACGACATGGATATTGAAAAGACCGTCGCCATGGCCAGAGAGGCCCAGGGTACCGACGGTTGTGATCTGGCCTGTGAAGTGGCCTGTGAAGAGACATACACATGGAACGAAGGTCCTTGGAGAAGTCCGTCGCATCCTCTATCTCTCCCCGAGGCTACTCAGGATGTCGTCGTCGTTGATCTCGGTGTCAAGCGGTCGATCTTGCGGCGCCTGGTGGCCGAAGGCTTCAGAGTGACGGTCGTTCCGCCAACTTCCACAGTTGATCAGGTTCTGGCCCACGACCCTGCTGGGGTTTTGTTGTCCAACGGTCCCGGCGATCCGGCGGCGGTTGTCGGGGCGCGCGCCCTGGCCGAGTCGTTGCTGGGCCGACTGCCTCTCCTGGGCATCTGTCTCGGTCACCAGATTCTCGGGTTGGCGCTGGGTGCCCGCACGGTCAAGCTGCCTTTCGGGCATCACGGGGGCAACCACCCCGTCAGAGAGTTGGCGACCGGCAGAGTTT
Source organism: Thermoanaerobaculales bacterium (assembly GCA_029932545.1). Classification (GTDB taxonomy): domain Bacteria; phylum Acidobacteriota; class Thermoanaerobaculia; order Thermoanaerobaculales; family Sulfomarinibacteraceae; genus DAOWGJ01. Next base: position 3,635 of record JAOZPW010000205.1, read on the forward strand.
TGATCACTGCCCAAAACCACAATTACGCGGTGGAGGAGGCCTCGTTGTCTCGAGAGGTTGTTATCACCCACGTCAATTTAACCGATGGCACGGTCGAAGGCCTGGCTTTGCCGCGTTTGGGTGTGGAGGCTGTTCAATTTCATCCGGAGGCTGCTCCTGGACCCAACGATGCGCTGGGTTTGATCAGCGGTTTTGCCGAGCGGTGCCGGAGTTTCCGATGATGAACCGGACCTCTGAACCGTTGCCGTCGAAGGTGTGCATCCTTGGCGCCGGCCCGATCCGGATCGGCCAGGCTTGTGAGTTCGACTACTCCGGGGTGCAGGGAGTCAAGGCCCTGCGCGAAGAGGGCTGCGAAGTGGTACTCGTCAACTCCAACCCGGCGACGATTATGACCGACGCCCGCCTGGCACACCGCACCTACGTCGAACCTCTGACGCTGGAGGCCGTGACGGCTGTTCTGGAAAAAGAACGCCCGGATGCGTTGATACCGACCTTGGGCGGGCAGACGGCCCTCAATCTTGCGATTGAGCTGGATGAGGCCGGTGTGCTGGAGCGCCTGGGCATCCGACTCCTGGGTGCTTCGGTTGAGTCGATTCGGTTGGCGGAGGATCGAGAACTCTTCCGGAATACGATGGTCAAGGCTGGTCTTCCTGTGTTGCCTGCGACGACGGTTCGTTCAATCGAGGGCGGCCTCGAAGCCCTGAAAACCATTGGGTTGCCGGCTATCTTGAGACCGTCTTTCACCTTGGGCGGGTGGGGCGGGGGCACTGCAACGACCGAGGAGAGATTCGTCGAGATATTGGAGCGGGGCCTGGATGTGTCGCCCACACACGAAGTTCTGGTAGAGCGTTCTGTTTTGGGATGGAAGGAATTCGAACTCGAGGTCATGCGGGATGGAGCCGGCGCATTCGTCGTCGTCTGTTCGATCGAGAACTTTGATCCAATGGGCGTTCACACGGGAGATTCGATCACCGTGGCGCCCGCCCAGACGCTGACCGACCGGGAATATCAGGTGCTCAGGGATGCGGCGCGGGAGGTTCTCGATGCCGTGGGCGTGGCGACCGGCGGCGCCAATGTTCAGTTTGCGGTCAATCCGAACGACGGGTCCTACGCCGTCATCGAGATGAACCCCCGAGTTTCCCGTTCTTCGGCGCTGGCCTCCAAGGCAACCGGTTTTCCAATCGCCCGATTCGCGGCCAAGGTCGCGCTCGGTATGCGGCTGGATGAGATCATCAACGACATCACAGGTACGACCCCGGCGGCCTTCGAGCCGGCGCTGGACTATGTGGTCGTCAAGATTCCACGGTTTGCCTTCGAAAAATTCCCCGGAGCAGTGGCAGAGTTGGGAACGGCGATGAAGGCGGTCGGTGAGGTTGCCGCCATGGGGCGGACCTTTGAGGAGGCGCTTCTCAAGGCCGTGCGGTCTCTCGAGGTTGATCGGGATTCGCTGCAGGCATGGCCGGGCCTCGCCGAACAGCCGGACCAGGGGCTGAAAGACCTTCTGAACGTTGCTTCACCGGAACGTCTTTGGGAAGTTGCCGAGGGTCTGCGGCGGGGCTGGGGGATCGAAGCACTTCATGAAATCACGGCTATTGATCCCTGGTTTCTGAGGCGGATCGAGGGTCTTGTCGGCGCGGAAGGCCTGATTGCCGAGTCGGGGAGCGAGGACCTTCAGCTCTTCCGGATGGCCAAGAGATTGGGTTTTTCCGACGCCCACCTCGGCCGATTGTGGGGCCTGGATGAAGAGGCCGTTCGGCGACGACGTTTGCACGCGGGCATTTGCCGGATCCGGCGCCGGGTTGACACCTGTGCGGCCGAGTTCGAGGCGCGGACTCCCTACCTTTACGGGTCATTTGGAGATTTGGACGAGCAACCTACCTCGCGGCGGGCCGTGATGATCCTCGGTGGTGGGCCTGTCCGTATTGGTCAGGGCATCGAGTTTGACGCCTGCTGTGTCGAGGCGGTTGCCGGCCTCAATGCCGAAGGCCTCGAGGCGGTGATGGTCAACTGCAATCCGGAGACGGTATCGACCGATTACGACGCGGTCGATCGCCTGCACTTTGATCCATTGCACCAAGAGGATGTGTTGGACCTGTGCCTGGCAGAGAAACCCGTCGGCGTCCTGGTGCAGTTGGGCGGTCAGACGCCGCTTAAATTGGCCGGCACTCTTGAGGCGCACGGAGTCCCCGTGTGGGGGACCGACCGGGATGCCATTGACCGCGCCGAGGACCGAGGCAGGTTCCAGAAGCTGCTCGAGGATCTGGGGCTCGATCAGCCCCCTGGCGCCATGGTGACTTCGGCCGAGGAGGCTTTGAACGCTACGGCCGAGTTGGGCTATCCCGTGCTGGTCAGGCCGTCCTACGTGCTGGGCGGACGGGCGATGGAAATTGTCTACGACGACGATCAGCTTCTGGAATACCTCAAGCGGGCTGCGGACCTTGATCCGGATCGGCCGGTCTTGCTGGATCACTTCCTCGAGCGGGCGTTGGAAGTTGATGTCGATGCCGTCGCCGATGGCGAACGGGTGGTGATCTGCGGAATTCTCGAACACATCGAAGAGGCCGGTGTTCACTCCGGGGACTCCGGAGCTGTGACCCCGCCGGTCAGTCTGCCATTGGAACTCCAGGCGGAACTGCGTCGCCAGGTACGACAGATGGCGCTGGCACTGGATGTCAGAGGTTTGATGAATGTTCAGTTTGCAATCCAGGACAACAAGGTCTTCGTGATTGAAGTCAATCCGCGAGCTTCGCGGACCGTGCCTTTCCTGGCGCGGGCATCGGGTGACCCCTGGGCTGAATTGGCGGCTCGGGTCTGTGCCGGGGCGCGACTGGCCGACCTTGGCGTCACCGACGGCGTGGCGGTGGAGACAGCGGTCAAGCTTCCGGTCTTCGCCTTCGAGCGGTTTCCTGGTGTTGATCCCCTGCTGGGGCCCGAGATGCGGTCAACCGGTGAGGTGATGGGCCGAGGAAGGACCTTCGGAGAGGCCTTTGCCAAGGCCGCCCAGGCCGCCGGTTGGCGCATGCCTGCCGAGGGGACAATCCTTCTGTCCTTGGCAGATCGGGATAAGAGCCGTCTGCCCGCGCTGGCGTCGCGTTTCGAAGAACTGGGTTTCTCTCTGGCTGCGACAGGGGGAACTGCGCAGGCTCTTCGTGAAGCCGGATTCGAGGGAGTTGTCGAGGTGGCCAAGGTTGGACAGGGTCACCCGGACATTCCGGAGTTGCTGGCTTCGGGTGACGTCGAGTTGGTCATCAATACGGCTGCAGGTCGCCGCGCGGCTCAGGACGCTGGTTCGATTCGCAGGGCGGCCCTGGATGCTCGAGTGCTGTACATCACGACGATCCCCGGGGCACACGCCGCCGCCGAGGCGGTTGCTGCTCTGAGGCGCGGACGTTTGGAAGTGCGGGCCCTCCAGGACGCCAGACCCAAGCCGCCGGCATGGGCCGCACAGTCGCTCAGCTGAGACCGAGAGCAATCTCTTCAACGGGCGGTGCCACTCTTTGCAGTGTTCCCCAGGTAACCCGCA
>JAOZPW010000206.1 GCA_029932545.1 Thermoanaerobaculales bacterium
TGGGACGGCCACACTGGAGTGTGCCCTCCTGGATGTGCCGATGATTGTCGGCTATCGGCTCAAGCCGTTTTCCTGGTGGCTCGCAAAACGGCTGGTCAAAGTGCCACACGTGGCCCTCGTTAATCTGATTCTTGAGGATCGGGCAGTTCCCGAGCTTCTTCAAGAGCAATGGCAGCCCGAGGCTATCGCTGCCCTGGCCGTTGAGCTGATGACCACCGGTGGAGGCGGACAGGTTGCCGACTTGGCGCGTGTGCGAGAAAAACTGGGAGGTCCTGGCGCTTCGATGAATGCGGCCGAGGCGGTCTTGAATCAGCTTCCCCGGGAGGGTGTTGGGCATTGACCGAATGGGGTTGACCCCAGGTTGTCACCGTCTACATCGGGAACGGGCTCGGGTTGAGGGCGCTCCACACGCTCTCGGCCCTGCTGCGGTACAATCCCCGATCCTGGAGGATTGATGGCGCGTGATAGAGGGAAATCCAAAGACCCAGATGTTTCGGTGGGGATGATCGGACTCGGTTGTGCGAAGAACCTCGTCGATGGTGAGGTGATGCTGGGTTTTCTTCAGCGGGATGGAGTCACGATAACTTCGGATGCTACGCAAGCGGATGTTGTCATCGTCAATACATGTGGGTTCATCACCGAGGCCAAAACAGAATCGCTCGATGCGATTCTTGAGGTGGCCGAGGCCAGACGGCAAGGGGCCGTCAAGCGACTGGTCGTCGCAGGCTGCATGGTTCAGGCCTATGCCAATGAGATGCAGCAGGAGATTCCCGAGATTGACGCGTTTGTCGGCCTCGATCAACTTGAACGTATTATCGAGGCTGTTCGAGGGGAGGGGGACGGTTCTCTCCCCGACCAACACGGCGCCGTTCGTCTCTACGACCACAGCCAGCCGCGCCTTCTCTCGACCCAGGGGCATGCCTTCCTCAAGGTTGCCGAAGGCTGCAACAACCCGTGCACTTTTTGCCATATCCCTGCGATGAGAGGCCGGTATCGGTCGCGGCGCCTTGGAGATCTGGTTGCCGACGCGCGTCGCCTCGAGAAAGCCGGGGTCAAGGAACTGGTCTTGATCGCTCAAGACACGACTCGATACGGAGAGGATCTCGACCTCGGCAAGGAGGGTCTTCGTCGGCTGGTGGAGTCGATTCTGGAGTCAACGTCGATCCCGTGGATCCGTTTCCTCTATGCCTATCCTGCGACGCTGGATGAAGGGCTCTTTGATCTAATGGCGGCAGAGAGTCGCTTTCTCTCCTACCTGGACATTCCCCTCCAGCATGCTGACCGAACGGTGCTGAAGGCAATGAAGAGGGGCGGGGATGCCGATTCCTTCCGGAAGATGATTGATCATGCACGGGCCAAAGTCCCCGATCTCACTGTACGAACGACGTTCATCGTAGGTTTCCCCGGGGAGGGGAAGACTGAGTTCGCGACTCTCGAGCATTTTGTCGAGGAAATTCGTTTTGATCACATGGGTGCATTCACCTATTCGTGGCAAGAGGAGAATCCTGGATCTGAGTTGGGTGACCCTGTGCCTCAAGGCATCAAGGTGGAACGACTGGAACGGTTGATGGAACTGCAGCAGCCGATTTCCCAGGAACTGAATCAACACCAGGTTGGGCGTCTTCTTCCCGCCTTGATCGAGGGTCCGCTTGAAGAGATGGAATTGCTGACTGCAGCTCGCCTTGAGCGTCAGGCCCCGGAAATCGACGGACGGCTGTTGATCAATGATGGAACGGCGCCTGCGGGGAGCCTGGTCGAGGTCAAAATCACTGAGGCCCACCCCTACGATCTTGTAGGGACCATGACCAGGATCATCGACGGAGCGCCGGAACGAGTTGGGCTTCCGGTGTTGGGATGATGATGGAAGTTTCGCGCGATCCCCTCGGCAGAGACGACCCTCTGCTGGGAGCTGTGATTTCAATCGGAAATTTTGACGGGGTGCATATCGGGCATCAGAAGGTGATTTCCCATGCAGTCGCGCGCGCAAGGGAGATCGATGCCCCGTCGACCATTATGACGTTCAACCCGCATCCGGTCACTCTTCTGAGGCCCTCCGAGGCACCCCGGTTGCTGACGACAATCGAGCAGCGTCTGGAACTTCTGCGTCAAACCGGCGTGGACTCGGTTGCGGTTGTACCATTCACTCATTACGTCTCCAGAATGAGTGCTCAGACTTTTATCGAAAAGGTGCTGGTCGAGAGGTTTCAAGCACGAGAGGTCTTTGTAGGGGCCAACTTCCGCTTTGGAGAGGACAGAGAAGGCGACGTTGATCTCCTGGCTGCCCAGGGGCAACGGTTTGGTTTTACCGCACAGGCTTGGCCGACCGTCGAGGATGGTGGCGAGTTGGTTTCGTCGACCCGGATTCGGAGAGCTGTGACCGCCGGACGTGTCAAGGATGCCAACCGTATGGCGGGTCGGGCTTTTTTTGGGGACGGGAAGGTTCTGCTGGGCAAAAAACTCGGGCGCAAACTGGGCTTTCCGACCCTCAATATCGAGGTTGAAAATGAACTGTATCCTGCGGAAGGTGTGTACCTGACAGCGGTATATATCCCATCCTTTCAGCGGGTCTTTCCTTCGGTGACCAACATCGGGGTCCGTCCAACGGTCTATGAAAATTCTGGTATCACGATTGAAAGCCATCTTCTTGATTTCACTGCAGACGTCTACCAGGAAGGAGTCAGGTTGTATTTCCTGGATCGCCTGAGGGACGAGCAGATCTTCGACTCGACCCTGCAACTGGTGGCACAGGTGAGACGGGATGTTGAATCTGCCAGACTGTTTTTCTTGACGCATGCCATCGAGGACTTGAACCTGGTTCACCCATGACGGCGGTCGAACCGGTTGGGCTGGTACTTTCGCTGGCTGTGGCGGCGATTCTCCTTGTTGTTGTTGTTGTTCTGGTCTGGTGGATTGATCGCTATGACCGTGAGCCATGGCCCATCGTATTGCTGGTGTTCTTGTGGGGCATGATCGTGGCGCCGGGACTGGTAATTCTGGTTGGTGGCCTGATTCAAGGCATCGAGTTTGGATTTGGCTTTAATTTCCCGATCGCTGTCGGGGTGGCGCCTCTCATTGAAGAATTGGCCAAGGGTGCAGGGATTCTCCTGGTTGTCGTGTTTTCACAACACTTCGATAATCCAACAGACGGATTGGTGTACGGAACGGCTGTGGGTCTCGGCTTCGCTGTGACTGAAAACCTCCTTTACGGCCTCTGGTCGGCGCCTGAATTGGGGCAGGGGCAGGCCATGGCAGTGGTTTTCGGCCGAACGTTGTTCACTGCCGGGGTTCATGCCCTGGCCTCGTCGCTGGTCGGTGCAGGATTGGGGTTCGGCCGGACGTCCGGGCGACGGCTGTCGGCCGTCGGGTGGGCTGTGATGGGCCTCGTCGCGGCGGTGGTCCTCCACGGCGGCTGGAATGCTGCCGTCGTCAACCTGCCTTCCGAAGCCGGCTGGCTCTTCCCAACGATGATTCTCGGTCCGATGTACCTGATCTTCGGAGTGTCTTTCGGTCTGATGTTGTGGGGCGAGCATCGGATTCTGATCAGGCAGTTGTCGGAGGAAGTGGAGTTGGGAGTGGTGCCCGACTGGGCCGCCGGGGTCATTCCTTATTACCGGCGCAGGGTCAGGAGCGACTGGTGGCCGTCTCGGCCGGAGAGAATTGTGATCTCCCGATTGTTGACTCGTTTGGCTTTCCGGAAGCACGCTTTGGCCGCGAGAGGGGATTCCGCCAACATCGAGGGGCTGGAGATCGTCCGCCTCCGAGCTACAATCCAGGGCATCCTCGGAAAAACTGAAGCGGCAGAACTCCCGGATGACTTGTCTGATAGCTGATAGCTGATAGCTCTCTTACCAAACCCCCTCGGCCATCGTGCAGTTGATGCCGTTGCCGATGCCCTTGAGTGCTATGCGATCGCCGGCCTTGATCCGACCACTCTCTATCATCTTCGAAAGAGTGATCGGAACACCGGCAGGGCCGATATTTCTTCTTCTGCTAACCTCCCCAGGCCGGAGGATTGCTGATGAAACGAGTTCCTGACGTCTTTGTGATCGTCTTTACGCTGATTGTCTTTGCCGCAGTGATGACTTGGGTTCTTCCAGGTGGTCATTACGATCGGATTGAGGTCGCGGTTGGCGACGGGACCCGGGAGGTTTTGGATCCTGATTCCTTCGACTACCGGCCGTCAAACCCGCAAACTCTTGAGGTTCTGACTGCACCCATTGAGGGATTCATGAGGCATGGCATCACCGAGATCGTCATCTTCATCTTCCTCGTCGGAGGTTCCTTCTACGTGCTCAATGAAACCGGGGCCATTGCCGCCGGAATTCAACAGATGGTCCGTGTGCTGCGAGGGAGAGAGTTCCTGATCATCCCAATTGTCATGACGATCTTCTCCCTGTTTGGCGCCGCCTTCGGAATGTGTGAGGAGGCGATACCTTTCGTTTTGATCTTCGTGCCCCTGGCGTTGGCCCTGGGTTATGACTCGATTGTCGGTGTCTGCTTGACCTTCCTCGCCGCAGGGGTTGGGTTTGCCGGCGCCTTTCTCAATCCGTTCACATTGCAGATCGCTCAGGGTCTGGCCGGAATTCAACCGGTGTCCGGTTGGGGCTATAGAGTGATTGTGTGGACGATTTCGACCGGGGCGACCATCACCTGGGTCATGGTTTATGCGGCTCGGATCAAGACTGATCCGACGCGGAGTCCGATGTATGAGCTGGATAAGGAACGCAGGGAGGAGATTCTGACCCAACAAGCGGAGATCACCGAGTTCACATGGCGGCATGGGGCGTCGCTGTTAATCCTGGTTGGTGGAATGGTAGGCATGGTCGTCGGAGTCGTCTACCTGGGTTGGTACATCATCGAACTGGCCGGGTTGTTCTTCGGCATGGGTCTGCTGGCCGGAATCGTCTCCGGTATGAGCCCCAACCGGTTGGCCAAGACCTTCGTCGCAGGCTGCAAGGATATGACCGGCGCTGCTCTGATCGTCGGGTTTGCCGCAGGCATCATTGTGCTTTTGGAAGCAGGCCAGGTGATGGACACCATCCTCCACGGGATGGGAACGATAACTGCCCGGTTGCCGAGTCTCGTGGCGGCCTACGCGATGTACGGCATGCAGTTGTTTCTCAATTTCTTCATTCCTTCGGGTTCGACCAAGGCGGCCTTGACCATGCCCTTGATGGCGCCACTGGCAGACCTCTCAGGATTGACGCGGCAGACTGCCGTACTTGCCTATCAGTTTGGGGACGGCTTCACCAACATGATCATCCCGACATCGGGGGTGACGGTCGGCACCCTGGCGATGGCAAAGATACCCTACGAAAAGTGGTTCAAGTGGAATCTGCCTCTCCAGTTGTTTTTTGTTGCACTGTCGTTGGTGTTTCTGATTTGGCCGGTTCTTGTCGGATGGTCATAGGCAGGATTCGTCAGGAATACAAACAGATTTGAACCGGTTGTCGTCAAGAGCACAAAGATCATCGCAAGGAAGGGGTGAGTTCATTGTGGCTACGTACGTTCTGGGAAGAAGGCCCTGAAGGACCTGCCTGAGGGGCTCCCTGATCAATGTAGGCGGGTCCTTCACAGGCCCACAATCCAAACTGTACCCCAAACCCCGGACACTGTATTCTCTGGCTGTACGACGAAAAGAGGAACACCATGGCTGGAATTTTCAAGGCATACGACATTCGCGGGACCTACCCGGATCAGATCACTGAAGAGATCGCATTCAAGATTGGCTACTACTTCCGGGACCTTCTGGATGAGGACGACCTGGCTCGTGGTCCCGTGGTTGTGGTCTCGAGGGACATGCGGTCGCATTCGACACCGCTGGCCGAGGCTCTGAGGAACGGTCTGAGAGCTCGGGGGGTCGCCGTCATCGACATCGGCGTCTGCGATACCCCCCAGAACTACTTTGGGGTCGGCCATCTCAAGGCATCGGGAGGTATCCAGGTGACGGCCAGCCACAACCCGGCCAAGTACAACGGGTTCAAGATGTCCAGGCGGGATGCCATCCCGGTGGCCTACGACACCGGCATCGAGAAACTGGAGGGGCTGGTCAATCGTTCCGCTGTGGATGTCGGGATGGCTCCACAGGCCGATCAACGTGAGGAGAACGTTTTCGCGGCCTACACCGAGCACGCGTTGAAACGTTTCACCTCCTCGGAACCCAGGCTCAAGGTCGCCGCCGATGCCGCCAACGGCATGGCGGTGATCTACGGGCCGATCCTTGACCGGCTCAACATTGAGTTCGTTCCCCTCTACTGGGAGCTGGACGGCACCTTCCCCAACCACGAGGCCAACCCACTCAAATTGGAGAATCTGGTTGATCTCCAGGCCCTCGTTATCGAGAAGGGCTGCGACTGCGGCGTCTCCTTCGACGGTGATGCCGATCGTGCGATGATGGTCGACGAAAAGGGCCAGGCGATAGCCGCGGATCTAATTACGGGGTTGCTGGCACCCCGGTTTCTTCGGGATGAACAGGGTGCTGCGATCATCTATGACTTGCGGTCTTCCTGGGCAACCAAGGAGGCGATTGAAGAAGCCGGGGGAGTTCCAATCCGGGAGCGGGTAGGACACAGTTTCATGAAGGCCACCATGCGCCGTCACAATTCGCCCTTTGGCGGTGAGTTGGCCGGACACTTCTACTTCCGGGACAACTACACGGCGGATTCGTCGATCATGGCGCTGATTGAGGTCCTGTGTACGCTGCGAGAAACCGGGAAGCCCCTTTCCGAGCTGGTGGCGCCCTTGAGACGATATTTTCCGACCGGAGAGATCAATTTCCACGTCGATGACAAAGAAGGAATGATCCGTCGGCTGGAAAAGGACTTTTCGGACGGTGAAATCGACTTCGTCGACGGCATTACCGTGCAGTACGACGATTGGTGGTTTAATGTCCGGCCGTCCAACACCGAGCCTCTCCTGCGTCTGGTCCTGGAAGCCAGAACCGCCGAATTGAGGGAAGAGAAGAAGGCGGTTCTGCTGGGCTATCTCGGGGAGCCGGAAGGGTAGGGACCTCGCGCACCCGAAGCGACCAGCGTGGGCTGCAGCTGGACCAAGATAGCGCAGAGGGAGAAATTTCTCTCGCAAAGAGCGCAAAGGAACCAGGCTTATTTCTTGTTTCTTGCTCTTTGTG
>JAOZPW010000020.1 GCA_029932545.1 Thermoanaerobaculales bacterium
AATGCGCATACCTGGAACCGCTTCCGTTGGCCTCTGGAAAATGTAAAATCAGCATAGTAACTCTTGAAAAACAAGAGATAGTGTGTTTAAATTGACATGTCGTGAAAGATTTGAGACAGACCATTCGTCGTGAGGAGTTCGACTATCAGGCATTGATGGCTGCGTTGTCGGAGTATGCAAATCCCTGGGACAAGGTGACGAGGCTCCTGCGGCGGGGCGACATCATTCGGGTCAAGAAGGGTCTGTACGTCTTCGGTGATCGACTGAGAAGGCGACCATTCTCTCGGGAACTCCTGGCAAACCTCATCTACGGGCCTTCGTTTGTCTCCCTCGAATGGGCGTTGTCGTTTCATGGGCTCATTCCGGAGCGAGTCGAGGCAGTGACTTCCGTGACGACCAAGAGGCCGAAGAATTTTTCGACGTCGATCGGCGCCTTTATCTACCGCCAATCGCCTCGAGACGCCTTTCATCTTGGAATGGATCGGGTTGAGGAGGGGGATGTAGCGTTTTTGATTGCCACCCCGGAACGGGCGTTGGCGGACACGATCCGTGATGATCGCGGGCATTCGGTCCGAACCGTGGGAGACGCCGCCCGCTACCTGTTCGAAGATCTCCGGATCGACGGATCGGAGTTCGAGCGAATGTCGCCGGACAGCCTCGAGGAGTTGGCCGAGAGCTTACATTCGAACAAGGTGGCGGTCTGTGCGAGCCTTCTGCGGTCTTTGAGGCGCACAGTATGAACCCGGCAATTACCAGCATGTTGGCGAAGTACGAACGCCGAAGCCTCGATGATGAGATCAATGCGTTGCGGGAGATTCTCCAGGAAGTGGCCCTATGTGGGCTGTGGAGAGCCAAATTCTTTGAGAAGGCGGCGTTTTACGGGGGGACGGCGCTCCGGGTGCTCTATGGGTTGGACCGCTTCAGCGAGGACATGGATTTCTCTCTCCTGACGCCGGACGATCATTTTGACCTCTCGTTGTATTGTGCAGCCGTTGAGGAAGAACTGAGCTCGTGGGGCTTTCGCGCGACGGTGGAGGCGAAAAAGAAGAAGGTAGCTGACAGCGCGATCGAATCGGCATTCCTCAAGGTGAACACTCGAGAACTCCTGCTGTCCATTGAAGGCGGGGATCAGATGGCCGCCGAAATCCATGGCCGGCGGCGGCTCAAGATCAAGATCGAGGTCGACACCGATCCTCCGCCGGGGTTCTCGACCGAAGCGCGATTCCTGCTTCAGCCGGTCCCCTTCTCGGTCAGGGTTTATGATCCGCCGTCGCTGTTTGCCGGCAAGATGCATGCGGTCCTCTGCCGTGGGTGGAAGACGAGAGTCAAGGGGCGCGACTGGTATGACCTCGTCTGGTATGTCGGGCGGGCAACGGAACTCGACTTGGGCCACCTTGAAGCCAGGATGCGGCAGAGCGGCCATTTCATTGACGATCAGCCGCTTGACGAGCGCCGATTCCGCTCGATGCTGAGAGAGAGGATCGGTCAACTCGACATTGATGCAGCCCGGACCGACGTCGAGCGTTTCCTGATTGATAGATCGACCGTCAGCGTATGGTCGCGGGAGTTCTTTTTAGCAGTCGCCGAGAAAATTAAGGTTCGGACTTGAAATCAGAGGGAGGAAACATGGTCGTACACAAAGGCGGACGCCACTGCGGGGCGGTGAAATTCGAAGTCGATGTGTCGGGTGTCGACCTGGAAGAAGCCGTTGTCCTGCGGACTTTTTCCCACAGGCAGGAGGCTGATCTCGCCGCAGGCTACCTGCATTCCTGTGGGGTTCCCGCGATCGTCATGGGAGACGACTGCGGTGGTCTTCGTCCGGAGTTGTCCCAGTCCCTGGGCGTTCGAATCCTGGTGTCCCCAGACCACCAAGCCGAAGCCGACCGCCTGCTCGAGGATGCACCTGACGGTCTCCCAGATTTAGTGTGACTCGGGTGGACACGGGGGTCCACCCCTACAGAATGGGTTCTTGAGTCCTTCGAGAGCTGAGAGCTGAGAGCTGACAGCTGACAGCTGACAGCTAAACCTCAACCACCCGGATCGCCTCATCGACCCGTGTCTTGAGGCTGTTTTCGACAAGGGTTTTGAGGGTCCGGGTTGACCCGGCGCAGGTGGCGCAGTCACCGGTGAAGCGGCAGTAGACAACTTTGTCCTTGATGTCGATCAGCTCGAGGCCTCCGTCGTCTTTGGCCAGTTGAGGTCGTACGATATCGTCGAGGACCTGTTCGATGTCCTTGGCAAGACGGAAGGGCGTGCGTTCGCCGCCGGCTGCCGGGGTGGTGACCTGGCCGGCAACGGGCAGGGACGGCATCTGGGCAAAGGCCTCCCCCGGGCGGCCCCATGCCTCATCCAGAAGATCCTGTAGTCCGCCGGGTGTGTGGTGGCAGGACATGCAGCCCCCTCCGGCCTTGATGGCGCCGGTGATGTCGGGGATTGTCTTGAGCTTGAGTTCGGAGATTTTGCGCCTGATGTAGGGTTCGGTCAGGCCGAAACAGTGGCAGACAAGACGGCCTTCTTCGACCTCGTCGTCGCGGATGTCAATGCCGAGATCGGCCATGGCTACCCCGCGCTTGCGCGCCCAATCGAAGACGGCGGCCTCAAGGGCCTCGGCGCCCATCACCGAGCAGTGGATCTTGGCCTGAGGGAGGCCGCCGAGGTACTTGACGATGTCGGAGTTGGAGATCTCCAGGGCCTCAATCGGCGTGAGGTTGCCCTCTTCGACCAGGCGGCACATCGCCTCGGAGGCGGCGATTGCCGAAGTGCAACCGAAGGTCAGGTAGCGCGCCTCAACAATCAGGTCCTTGAGCGGATCGGTCGGGTGACGTTTGACACGGAAGCTGAAACGTAGGGCGTCACCGCAGGCGATCGAACCGTGCTCGCCAAGACCGTCGGGGTTCTCGATCTCCCCGAGGTGCGTTCCATATTTGCCCTGGACGGCGTCCATGAACAGTTGGGTGGTCTTTTCGGAATAATTCCAGGTCATCGATCCTCCACCGCCCAGAATCACGGGCGACGGGATATGATAGCAGTCATTACTATTGGGAGGACTCTGATGGGTTTTCAAATTCTTGCTCTGCTGCTGTTTGCTCTTCCGGTTTTTCTTTTCTTCGTATACATCGTGATGCGAACGCGCTACAAGAAGGCGGGGCCTGACGAGGCCCTGATTGTTTTTGGCCGACGCAAATTATTGGGCCGCAAGGTTCGGTCCGAAAAAGGGGAAGTCGAGGGCTTCCGGATCATTCGCGGCGGCGGCACCTTCGTCTGGCCCGCGTGGGAGCAGTATGAGATTCTGTCGCTTCGCATGATGACTTTGGAAATCGACCTCCCGCATGTCTACACGATTCAGGGTATCCCGATCAACGTCAAGGCGGTGGCACAGGTCAAGGTCCACGGTGATGTTGAGCACATCAGGAAAGCAGCCGAGGGTTTCCTCGGCATGCCGGTCGATGATGTGCAGGCGACGATCAAAGAAACCGTCGCGGGCCATCTTCGCGGCATCGTCGGTACCTTGACGGTCGAAGAACTCTACCGGGACCAGAGGACCTTTCAGGAAAAGGTCCGTGATGAGGCCCACGTCGACCTCGAGGGCATGGGCTTCGAGTTCAGGTCATTCGTCTTCCAGGCAATCCAGGACGATGAGGGTTACCTCAATGCCCTGGGACAGCCCAAGATCCAGGAGGCCCTCAAGGGGGCGCGCATCGCAACGGCCAACGCCGACCGGGATGCCGCGATCGAAGAGGAGCATGCCCGGCAGGAAAAAGAGCAGAAGCGCCTCAACGTCGACACCGAGATTGCCGAGAGCGACCGTGCCCTGAGCCTCAAAAAGGCGTCGATTCGTAAGGAGGTCGACGTTGCGGATGCCCAGGCGGTCAAGGCCGGCGAAATGGAAATCAAGGTCCAGAATATTGCGATTGCCGGGCGAGAGGTCGAGCGACAGAAACTGGAGCTCAATGCTTCCGTTCGAGAGTTGGCCGATGCCGAGAAATATCAGACCGAGCGCAACGCCGACGCCGACCAGTACAGGATCGAGCGCGAGGCGGCTGCGGAACGCATGCGCCGCGAGGAGTCGGCGAAGGCCCTCCAGGCCGAGGGTGTCGCCAAGGCCGAGGCCGAGTCGGTGCAGCGGCGCCAGATTGGTCTGGCCGAGGCCGAGGCGATCCAGGCCAAGGGTCAGGCCGAGGCCGAGGCACGGCGGTTGCTGGCCGAAGCGCTCAAGCTTTACAACGAGGCCGGTCTCTCGATTGAGGCTCTCAAGATTCTCCCGGAAATTGCCGCGGCGGTATCCGAGCCACTGGCCCGGGCCGGTGAGACGACGATCATCTCTACCGGTGGCAACCCCGGCGACGGAACCGGGGCGGCACGCCTGACTGATGATGTCGTCCAGGTGATGAGCCAACTGGGGCCGATCATGAAGCAGCTCTCGGGCGTCGACATGGAAAAAATGCTCCGGGATCTCGCTCGCCTGCCCGGGGCGGTCGCGGACAAGGTCGAAGCTGAGGCCAAGCCGCAGACCGGCAAGAAACCCGGGCAGGTATTCGGCGGAGAATAAATGGGCCTTCCCGAGCAACTGTCGGCAATGGTCTTCGAATTGAGGGGTGCGGGGTCGCCCGTGGCCAAGGCCAAGGCCCTGGCAAGGGCATGGAGAATGGTCCGTAGACTCAGTCCTGCTGACAGAACGGCCCTGGCCCAAGAGGCCGGCTTCGACGGCGCCGAGGATCTGCTGGAGAGCCTCGCAACCAAGAAGGGCGGTGTGGCGCCGGCACTGATGTTGCAATTTCTGAGCAGCCTCCGGGATCGAGGGGACGAGAGGATCTCCGATGTGATGGCGGGGCTCAGGGATCCTGAGGCCCGGGACGAGATTCTGATGCAGGGCGCCGATGCCTTTGCCGAGGCCTTCGTGCCGGCAGCGGCCGAGGACGAGGAGATCGCGGAAGGGACGGGGGACGCGGCCGTCGTAGATACAACTGAGCCGGAGCTACAGACGCCACCACTGCCGATCGAGCCCGAGGAGACGGTGGTCGCTGAGCCGGTGTTCGAACCGACCCCGGTCGTCTTTCGAACTCCTGAGACCGGCCATGGTGCGCCCGGGAAAACGCCGGAGGCCGACTCCGACACAGTGGCGCCGTCGCCGGTTGTCACCGAGAACGCTCCGATTGAGGCCGAAGTCGGACCTGCCGAGGGCGGGAAGATCGACGTGGCCTTTCTCGTCGAGGATCTCGAAGCCGAGACATCATTGGTTGACCGGCTCTTGCTCCTCCGGGAGGCGGTCCCTGTCCTTGAAGCCGGTGGCGGTGATCTCGGCCGCCTGCTTGAGGTCTTCCCCAATGGGTGGGCCCGACGGCGGGTACTGGTCGCCCTGCTCGAGGCCGGTCTGCCTGCTGATGTCGGTGTTGCTTTGGATCTTATCGAAAACCTCGAGAGGCCTGTCGACCGGCGGTGGTGTTTGGGCGTGCTGGCTTCCCGTGGTGACTTACAGGGCGCCGAGGCCGACAGGGCCCTTGAGATGACAGATAGTCCGACCCTGTACCGCCGGATAGTGCGGGAGACCGGTAGCCGGTTGTGATACGAGGGTAGGGTGGGGGCCTTTGCCCACCATCGGGACCCTTGACCTTGGTGGGCCAAGGCCCTCCCTGTGGCCTTAATAATCCTGGCGCCGCCGCCGGGTAGCGGTAGACTATCTCGATGAAGCGAATATTTCGACATACGACTCTTTCGGCAACTTTCCTCCTCTTATGCCTGGGACTTCTGGCTTGTGCGGCGCCCCCGCCGGCTCTCGACGCCACGGGCGGGGCAGTGGCGTCGGCGGCGCCAAGAGCGACTGCGGCAGGAATCAAGGTGTTGGAAGAGGGCGGCAATGCCGTCGACGCGGCAGTGGCGACGGCACTGGTGCTTTCGGTCGTTCACCCCAACGCAGGCAATCTGGGTGGTGGGGGCTTTGCCGTAATCCGGATGGGTGATCAGGTTGAAGCCCTTGACTTCAGGGAAACGGCGCCCGCGGCTGCCCGAGCCGACATGTATCTGGATGAGCATGGAGAGGCCATTTCTGATCGATCCCTGATTGGTCCTCTGGCGGCCGGAGTTCCGGGCTCCCCCCATGGGTATTTTGAGTTGCATCAGAGGTACGGGACGCTGCCCTGGAAACGTGTGGTTGATCCGGCGGTCAGAGCGGCCCGAGACGGTTTTGTCGTCACGAAGCGTCTGGCCGGGGCCCTCGAAGGGAGTTCCAAACTGCTTGGACGTTTCGAAGCAACGGCCGAGGTGTGGTTGCCGGGGGGGCGCCCGCATGATGCGGGGTCGACCGTGCGAATTCCCGCACTTGCCGACAGCCTCCAGGCCTACGCCGACCGGGGACCTGTCGCGCTGATGGAGGGGCCGATCGCGGCGGCGGTTGTTGCGGCATCCGAGCGCCACGGCGGCATTCTCAGCATGGAGGATCTAGCCGGTTATCGTTCCGTGTGGCGGCCTCCCATCAGGTTTCAGGCCTTTGGATGGGACATTGCCTCAATGCCGTTGCCCTCGTCCGGCGGAATCATCCTGGGGCAGACCTGCGCCATGCTGGAGCGACTGGACTGGGTGTCGAAGCCCCGCTTCGGCGCGGACCGGACTCATCTGTTGGCCGAAGTCTGGCGTCGGGCCTATGCCGACCGCTTTTTGTTGGGTGACCCGTCAACCTCGCAAGCAACAGCCGAAGAACTGATGTCGCCGGTGTGGCTGGACCGGCGAGCCATGACCATCGATGTCGGGCGGGCTACGCCATCGGACGAAATCCTTCCCTGGCCGGGAGCGCCGGACGAAAGCGACCAGACGACCCATCTTTCGGTTGTTGACGCCGAGGGTAATGCGGTTGCCCTGACGACCACCCTCAACGGCAGATTCGGCTGTGGTCTGCTGGTGCCTGAGGCCGGCTTTCTGCTGAATAACGAGATGGATGACTTCGCTGCCCAGCCGGGGAAGCCCAATCAGTTCGCCTTGGTCCAGGGTGAGGCCAACGCCGTTGGGCCGGGCAAACGTATGCTCTCGTCAATGACGCCGACGGTGGCGTGGCGTGATGGCGAGAGTATGGCTTTCGGGGCGCCGGGTGGGTCACGAATTCCGACCGGTACAGCCCAGGTCTTCCTCAACGTTGTCGTCGATGGCGATGGACTTCAGGCGGCGGTCGATCGACCCCGAGTTCACCATCAATGGCGACCCGACTCCATTCGTGCCGAGGACGGCGCCTTGAGTCCGGAAATTCGCCAAGAGTTGATCAGGCGCGGCCATGAAATCGAAGACTGTGGCGCCGTCGGTCTGGTACAGATCGTCAGGTGGATGGCCGATGGCCCATGTCAGGCTGCGGCCGATCCCCGGGGGCCGGGCTCGGCCGGTGTTGTTGGTACAAAAGGGAGATAATACAATGAACATGCACAAGGGTCCTCCAATCATCGGACAGTTGATCGCCGAACACGAAGTGGTCGAGAGGGTAGTTGGTTCACTTCACCGGTGGGCAGTCGAGGGGCAGGAAGCTGACCCTGATGCCCGGGCGGTCTACATCGATTTTTTCAGAGTGTGGGCGAAGGGTTTTCACCACCAGCAGGAGGAGACAATTCTCTTTCCGGCCCTGGCCGAGCACGTTGAAATTTCATTGGATCATGGTCCTCTCAAGATCCTGACCGACGAACATGAACGTGAGGTGGAGTTGGTTGCCCAGTTGGAGAGTGCGGACCAGGGTGAACCAACTCTGGCGGTAGCCCTGGAGCTGGCCCACCTCTTGTGGATGCATATCGACAAGGAGAATAGCGTCGTGTTGCCGGAGGCTGGTGAACGGCTCATCAGGGCGGGCGTCGGTTCGCTCGAAGGATCGACGGAAGGGCCTGATGAGGTGGCGGTCCGGGAGGCGGTCGAGCCCCTGGTGATTCGCTGGACACCGCTCGAGGATGACGATCTCTACCGCGGAGATGGATGCATGGCCTGTTCGGCCTATGGAAACACCTGCGGCGGTATCGAGAAGGAGTGGTGGAACGCCTGGGAGTGGGAACAACACCTATCCTACGAGGAGTAACGATGGCGATACTATTCAAGGCCACCCATTCATTGGAAAATCAGATCGACGAGTATCTGGATACCGTCAGCCAGGGCCTCATCGTATTTGGTGAAGGGGTCAGGCACTATCTTGAACGTGATTCCATCCGCTTCGAGGAAAGGATCAAGGCGATCGAGCGCCTGGAGGGTATGGCAGACAGCCTGCGCAGATCGATTGAGGGCGGCCTCTACGGTCACAGCCTGATTCCCGAGCACCGTGGAGATGTTCTGCAGCTGTTGGAGAGCATCGACGATTTGATCGACATGGCCAAGGAGACTCTCAACCAGTTTCTGGTGGAGCAGCCCTTCATCCCGGAGCCGCTCAACCGG
The DNA here is from genome assembly GCA_029932545.1 of Thermoanaerobaculales bacterium. GTDB lineage: Bacteria > Acidobacteriota > Thermoanaerobaculia > Thermoanaerobaculales > Sulfomarinibacteraceae > DAOWGJ01. The sequence goes on from JAOZPW010000020.1 coordinate 8,389, forward strand.
CACTATACCGAATTGGCCCAGACATCAATCCAGGCAGGCGAGGCGGTCATCGTCGCCACCAGGGCATTTTTCAAGAATCTGAGTGCGGTCAAGGACCACCTTCACAAGGTCTACTTCTTCGAGAAAGAGGCGGATACCATCGGTAATCGACTCAAGCTGGCGGTCTTCCAATCGGACGAGTTGGAGCTTGCCCAGAAAATGCACCTCCGGTATTTCGCCCTCCACATCGACAGCATCGCTGATGTGGCGGAAGGGGTCGCCGACAGGCTGACCATTTTCGCGATCAAGAGGACGTTGTGAAGGCTCTCAGCTGTCAGCTCTCAGCTCTCAGCTTAGGCGCATGCAAAAACAAGAAAAAAGCCACAAAAAGGCACAAAAAGGAACAAAGAAGAAAGACAAAAGGTGTGTTGGGACTGCATGTGGGAGCGCGGGGCTCCTGCCCCGCATCGTGGCGATTAATTTTTGCAAGAGGCTCAGCTGTCAGCTCGAAGGATTCAGGGTTCAAGTTTCAAGTATCGAGTATCTGCTGCCTTCATCCCTCCCGGATCACTGAACGATGACGCTGTTCTTCTTCTCCAGCGGGTTATTCCTGGGATGGTCTCTGGGGGCCAACGATGCTGCCAATATCTTCGGGACTGCGGTCGGATCACGAATGCTCCGCTTCCGCACAGCGGCGATCATAGCGTCGGTCTTCGTCGTTATCGGGGCCGTTGTCGGGGGCAGTGGAACCGCAGAAACTCTTGGTCGGCTGGGTGCGGTCAACGCTCTCGCCGGGTCCTTCACGGTGGCTCTGGCCGCCGGCGTGACGGTCTTCTGGATGACGAGGGCTTCCCTGCCTGTCTCCACGTCTCAGGCAATTGTCGGAGCGATCATCGGCTGGAATCTGTTCTCCGGATCATCGACAGACGGCGGCACCCTCGGCCAGATCGTTGCAACCTGGGTCATCTGCCCGATCATTGCCGGTCTGTTGGCTGCCGGGCTCTACATTGGGCTCCGGTTTGTTCTCATCAGGGCCCGTGTACACCTTCTTCAGATCGACTGGTGGACGCGGGCCGGGTTGGTGCTGGTCGGTGCTTTCGGGGCCTACAGCCTGGGCGCCAACAACATCGCCAACGTCGTTGGAGTTTTTGTTCCTGCAGAGCCTTTCGGTGACCTTGTGCTGTTCGGCCTGATCACGGTGAGCGGGACCCAGATCGTTTTCTTCCTTGGTGGGCTGGCCATAGCAGTCGGGATCTTCACCTATTCGAAAAAGGTCATGGACACAGTTGGGACCAGCCTGATACGAATTTCTCCGGAGGCGGCGTTGGTCGTGGTACTGGCTCAAGCCATCGTGCTGTTCGTTTTCGCGTCGGAAGGTCTGAGGCAGTGGCTCATCGCTCGTGGTTTGCCGCCGATCCCCCTGGTTCCGGTCTCCAGTTCTCAGGCGGTGGTGGGTGCGGTGATCGGTATCGCTCTGGTTCGGGGTGCCCGGGAGCTGGACTGGAAAATGCTGGGTGGCATTGCCCTGGGGTGGGTGGCGACGCCGCTAATTGCCGCCTTGATCTCTTTAACCGCCCTCTTCGTCGTACAGAACGTCTTCGACCAGACGGTGTGCCGACCACAGGCGCCGTCGACGGCTTCGTTTGAAGAATGAAGGATGAAGGGGTCAAAAGGGTCGAAAAGGTCGAAGGGGAAACACAATCAGAGAGTCCACGAAGTACACGAAGGCACACTAAGAAAATGACCCTGGTGGGTCTTCGTGTGCTTCGTGGACATATTTTCAGCTCAGACCTTTCGTTCCGATTTCGCTGGGTTGGCCATGTTTTCATAATCTTCTTTGCGTGCTCTTTGCGGTTCAATTGTGTTTTTCTTCGGTCCGGATGAACTCACTGCTTTTCCAGTTTTGCCCTTGACGAATCCGAGAATCATAATATCGTTGGGTAATGACTGATGAAACACCCATTTTTGACGAGTTTACTGCGCGGATGTCGGATCCCTACTCTTGCGCCTTGATGCGTGACTACATCGCCCACTTTGCCAATCCCGTTCGCCTGAAACTGTTGTGCCGGCTAGTTCGTGGCGGACGACTGTGTGTCAACGAACTGGTCGAGGTCACCGGAGAGAAGCAGTCCACCGTTTCGCAGCAGTTGAAACAGTTGCAGATGGCCCGTATGGTTCACCGCCAACGGGAGGGAAACCGGGTCTATTATTCGGTCTCCGATCCGGTAGTCGAGGACACAATGCGCTTTTTCTCGAACATTGCGGAGCGCGTTGACACATTTCAGGGTGGGCCGATATGTTGGGAATGAGTTGGCAAGGCCTATTTCTGATTCTCATCGGTCTCCTGGTTGGACTGGCGGCTTCGTTCACCGGTCTCGGCGGTGGGATCATTATGGTACCCCTGCTGCTGGGCATGGGCTATGAGGCCCAGAAGGCCGTGGGAACCTCGTTTCTCGCCATCCTGATCATCTCGGTGTCTGCCCTGGCTGCCCACGGCAAACTGGCCAACGTCGACTGGAAGATGGGTCTTCTGCTCGGCGCCGGGGGCATCGTCGGTGCGCAGATCGGCGCTCGCCTGGTCGAGCACGTCTCGACCGCAGGTTTCCGCAAGGTCTTTGCCGTGCTGCTGGTTGGGGTTGGGGTGTATTTCTTTTCGAAGAGTTGAATGAGACTGGGTGCCCCCCTCTCTCTGCCGGGGCTTGCGGCTCCGAAGGCCGGGGTTGAAATCCAGCGTCCGCGAACCGCGACCGCGTCAGAATCCGCGACCGCTTCAGATGGCAACGACCGCAAACACAGACGCTCGGAGCCTACCGCCCCAGAATCTCCACCAAACGGTCCATCAGCGCCATTTCACCCACCGAGGCGGCCAGGCAGGCCTCGAAAGCCGCGGCCTCGCGCCATTGCTTGATAACATCCGAGTCGTAGCGACCGCTGGCCAGCAGGAGGCGGAGGCCGGTTTGTGCAACGTCACGGGCTGCCGACATTCCGTGGAGCCGGGCGCAGATATCGAAGAACTCCGACTGCTGACTGGAATCTTCGTCGGCCTTGAGTGAGAACTGGATGGCCGTCTCGACCTCGGCAGCAAGTCGTGCCAGTTCAAACATCGCCCACTGCTCGCGGGGTAGTTTGGTTGTGTGGCTCAACATGAACAATTCTGCCAGAGCCTGGGCAGCCAGGGTGGCGGCTGTACCAGTTGCTGAATCTTGGACCTTCTGTGCCATGTCCCTGTAGAACTGACCCTTGCTGCGCACGTTCATGCGCCAGCGATGCGTGCCGATGATGCTCTGGAGGATTTCCGAAGTGCCCTCGTAGATCGTCGTGATCCGGACGTCGCGGCGGATCTTTTCGACTTCGTATTCGTGGGTGTAGCCGTAGCCGCCGTGAGCCTGAATGGCCGCGTCGGCAGCCTCGTTTCCGGCCTCGGTTGCGAAGAGTTTGGCGATTGCCCCCTCGACCTGCAGGCCTTTTTCGCCGCCGTCGAGGCGCCGGGCGATCATCTCGCAATAGGCCCGTGCTGCCTCGAGTCGAACGACGTGCGGTACGATCAGTTTGTGGGTGAACCCCTGCTTGGCGAAGAGAATCTCTCCGAACTGCATTCGTTCGTGAGCGTATTGGATCGCTCTATCTATGGCCTCTTCACCGGCCCCCAGGCCGAACGCGGCGACCATCAAGCGGGTGAAACCGAAGACCGCATTGGCCTGATTGAGGCCGTGGCCCTCTTCGAGTCCGATCAACTGGTCTGCGGTGACCTCGACGTCTTCGAAAATCACCTGGGTGGTATTGGAGGCGCGAATACCGTGTTTGACCTCATGGCTGCCGATGTCGATTCCGGCAGCCGACCGCTCAACGACGAAGAAGGAGGGACCTCCCGGCGTCTTGGCCAGGACGGTATAGAGGTCGGCCACACCGCCGTTGGTGATGAACTGCTTGGTTCCGGTGATCTTGTAGGCGCTCACCTTTCCCTCGGAATCTGTGATCGGTTCGGCAATGGTGGCCAGCGAAGCGACGTTGCTGCCGGCGGCCGGTTCGGTCACCGCGTATCCGACGATCATCCCTTCCTCGGCGATGCGTCCCAACCAGCGCTGCTTCTGCTCATGGGTTCCCCCGACGATGATCGGGTCAACACCCAGGGCGATGGCAAGAAAAGCCGTGGCGACACCAAGGTCGATCCTGGCCATCTCTTCGGAGACCCTGAGCAGGTCACGGCCGCCACCTCCCAGGCCCCCAACATCTTCGGGGAGAAACAGGAGGTGGAGTCCGACCTCGGGTCCCAGTAGTTCTTGCATCAACTCGGAGGGGAAGGTGTCTTCCGCATCGAGACGCATCCGGGTCTCGGCATCCAATTTGCGCTCGGCGATAGTCTTGAGGGTTTGCAATACGAAGTCGAGGCTCTCGTCGTCGAGGCCGAGGGTCTGCTGTTCGAGGGTCATAGTTTCTCCTGATCCCGGTGGGCCGGGATGCGCATTATCCATGATTCCAGGAACAGCTGTCAGTCTTCAGAGCCGAAGGTCACGCAAGGATAGCCACAAAGAGGCACAAAGAGGCACAAAGAGGCACAAAAATGCCAAAAGGAAATCCCTTGGAGGGGTTATCGGTGATAGCACACCGTGGAGTTTTCCCGAGCCCGAGCCCGAGCCCGAGTCCGTTCCCGTTGCCGTGCCCGACTCCTCTCGGGTTCAGCAACAACTGGGAGATCTACTGGAGCGGTTGCCTGGATCCGGTTTTATGGGGCAGTGACAAATATTTCGATAACGATAACGGTAACGGGCTCGGGTTAAGGCGCACCTCTTCCTTTTGGTTGCGGCCATGGGCCGCGCTGCGCTCTTTGCGTCTTGGCGGTTCAGCTGAAAGCACTACGGCGTTTGCGCCGTAGCTTTCACCCCCATGCCGTGCTTGTAGATCAGGGCGCCGCCGTGGTCGGCGGTCAATCCGGCAAGCAGGGTCTCGGGCGTCGCAGTAGATCACTGGTGAGAAGTGCGGGTTAGGTCCTACTCTTCGCTCTCGTCGTCACCTCTGAAATCAACGAACTGCATCCATTTGACGTCCTTCCAGAGGGTATGGTCCTCCTCCGGGGCGCCGGCATCGGCGATGTCAACACCCAGTTCATCGAGCAGGGTGCCGGTGGCAACGCGGTATCCGACGATCGCCTTGCGGTAGTTCAGGCGTGCCCGAAGATTTGACAGCTGAGCGTTCGCCAGATCGTCCTGGATCTGGAGGACCAGGAAGTTGGTTGAGAGGCCGTTTGCAAATTTGGTCTGTTCGGCTTCGACGTTACGTTCGGCCAGGACTTTCGATGCCTCCGCGGCTTCGACCGAAGCTGCGCCGTCATAGAGGTAACGGACGGCCACCCGAACGTCGTGAGTGATCGATTGTTGGAGGGCGGAGAGGCGGGTTTCTGTCTGGTGGTGCTCGAATCGCCGCCGCGCCAGGTTGGCCTTGGCATCGTTGTTGCCCAACGGCACCTTGAGGGCCAGCCCGACACCCCAGTTGGGGTAGTCCATGTCAACGATCTGGTCGAGGGAATCGTCGAATCCCCCTTTGATACGGGAGGGCTCGCCGGTGATCGGGTCGTCAAAAGATAAGGTGCCGCCGATACCGCTGAAACCGTAGGATCCGGTCAGATCGAGGCTTGGAAGGACGGCGTTGCGGGCCAGTTTGACGTTGAGGTTGGTGATGTCCAGTGACATTTCCTGGCGGATTATTTCGGGACGCTCTTTCAGGGCGGTCTCGATGCTGGATGCCAGGTCGACATCGAGGGGTTCAAAGACGTAGGGCTCGGCCGCGATGATCTTCATGGCCCACTCTGCCGGTGTCTGAAAGCCCAGGACCTGCTTGAGCGCATCCTCGCTGTTGGCCTGTGCGTTCCGAGCCAAGATCAGATCCTGGTTCCGGGTCGCGACGCTGGCTTCCGATTGCACCAGATCGATCGGCGCCGAGGTTCCGACTCGGATTCGCTCCTTCGTTTCCTTGAGCAATTTTTGGGCTAATTCCAGTGACTGAAGTTTGACGTCCACGAGGACCTTGGCTGCTGCGAAGTCCCAATAGGCCTGTTCGACCTGTTGGAGAGTGGCGATGACCTGGGTCTTGAGCGTCTCTGCGGCCTGATCACGGTTGGTCTGTGCGACGACGATCCTCGACCGTGTCACCAGGGTTCCGAAGTTCCTCAGCAGGGGCTGATTCAATCTCGCGGTCAGGCCGGTCCCCCAACTTGGGTTGAGGAAGTAGAACTGGGAGTTCGTTGCCGTTCGCCGGGTCCCCAGGCCGATACTGGCCGTACCGCCGGTCGGCATCAATCCCCCCAGTCCCAGATTGTACTGGGTGTTGCGGGTCTCGGTGACCACGGCGCCGTCCAGTTGGGTCGCTGCGGGCGACTCGTTGTAGCTGCTCTCCGCACCCAGGTCGAAGGATGGGTCGAAGATGCCCGACGCACCCTGGATGCCGGTATCGGCGATGGCCAGATCGTAACGGCCGACCTGGAGATCCAGATTGCGGGCCAACGCAATCTCATAGGCCCGTTGAAGGTCAAGGTCGAGAACCTCGCCGTCGGCAATGTCCATTTCTGCGCCGGCATCGACGGAGGCGTTGAACTCTCCACCTGAAACCGTCAGTGATACCAGGAAAAGGATAGCAAAACTCACGATTGCGGTGGCGAGGGGTCTGGTCATGTGGCCTCCGTGCCCCAGACGGTCAATGCTGACCGATCCGGTGGCGTTGCTTTCGCCTGAGAATACGCTTTTTCGTCGTGAAAGTTCACACATATCGGTCTCCGACCCTTGAGATTCCATGAAAGATGATATCAGCCGACCTCAATCGAGGGGAAGCCGAGAGCCGAGAGCTGAACGCTGACAGCAGAGCCCGTCCGGCGCAGGCGGGAGGGGCTCAGATCACCCGAATTTTCCCCTTGAGGAGATAAACCTGGAAAGCGATATCGGTTTTCGCCATCAGCCGCTTGAAGTCGGCCATGGGAACGGAGCCAAGGGGCGGGCCGCCAGTGTCGCCGTACAAGAATGCCACAATCTTGCCCCTGACCTTGATGGGGAGAATCAAGCATCCGACCGGTGGTGGGCCGCCGAGAGCCATGATCAAGTCCTGATTGCGTGTCATCGGCGGCAACGGGCCCAGCCAGAAGGCAGTGCCCTGAAGCAGGCCGGAGAAGACCGACGGCTGGTCTTTGGGGATGGAGATCGCGCGAACGGCTGCCGGTTCGACATCGTCCCCTTCACTCCGCCATCCGACTATTGTGTCCCCGCGAATGGCCAAGAGCATGCACCTGGCAAAGTGAGGCCTGCTGAATTCCAGAAGGGCATCTGCAATGTCGTCCCGAATCTCGGCGCCCTGAAGAGCCTCAGCGGCTCTGGCGAGACGGGCTTCGGGGCTGAGTGGTGGACTTGGGAGCGGTGGGCTTTCTTCCCCAGCCGGGGCTGGAGGCGGCCCCATTGCAACCGGCTTTGAGGTTGTGGCTTCTTCGGCCGTCGGCGCCGGTTGGGTGCTGGTGGCGAACGAGGGGAAGAGAGCCAAGTCCTCGTCTGAAAACTCCAGTTCGATTGGAATTTCGGCCTTTTGGGGTTGGGGAATCGCAGTCGGAGTAGTGGTCGATTCTACCGGAGTCAATGGCTTCGTGGGGGCAGGGGTCTTCGGGGTCTTGTGGGTTTGAGGCGGGCCGGCTGGGCCTCTCTTTCCGGGGTTCCTCAATCGCCTGAGCAGTGCTTCTGCCCTGGGGGGCAAGGTCATCCCGTAGTGCCGCGCCAGCCCGGCCCGGATATGGATTTCCAACGCCGCAAACGTGGTGATCATACTCCCGGTCAGGATGGCCAGTTCGTCTTGGACCAGGAGGTCCCCCGGGTCGAGGGCAGCGACACTCAGGGTCTTGCCGTCGCGCCTGAATGGGATGACGCCGAATCTCCGTGCCAGACGGGGCGGGATCAGGCTGGTCAATTCTGGAGAGGCTGCGGCGATATCCGAGGCCTGAGCGATCCGGCTCTTGGTGAACCGGCCCAGGGCCGACAGGATTGTCGCCTCTCCGGTCAGTGCCAGGTCAAGAACGGCGGTGTCGACCCGGTCTCCTGAGATTGAAGTTGCCTCGATGAGGACGTTTTTCCTATCGGCGGGGATCACCCTCTCCTGAATGAGAAATTCAACGAATGATCTCGCGTCCATACCGGACAAGCCTAACACCTAAGCTGAGCGATTCTCAAATGTGTTCCTGGCTTCTCCGGGTCACAGTGTCGAGAGGGGATCGACGTCAATCAGGCGATGGACGTCCGACGGAAGGCTCAGGCTCTCAACCCGGGCCAGGGCCTGCCGCAAGGGTGGGCGTTCAGCAGCGGTCAGAAGGATCTGCCACCGCCACCGGTCGCGAAGCCTCTCCATCGGAGACGGCGCCGGGCCTCGGACCCGCACGCCTTCGGGGGTTGGTCGCAAGCTGCGGCCTGCGGCCTCGGCGGCCCGACGGACCTGATCGATCGAGGGCGACTCGAATCCAATAAGGGCCATTCGGGTCACAGGGGGGTAGCCGAAGGCACGCCGGAATCGGAGTTCTTCCTCGGTGAAAGCTGTGACGTCATGGTTGGCCGCGTGGAGAACCGCGGGGTGTTCCGGATGGTAGGTCTGAATAATCACCCTGCCGGGTTCGGCGCCCCGTCCTGAGCGCCCGGCAACCTGTGTCAGCAACTGAAAGGTCCGTTCTCCGGCCCTGAAATCAGGCAGGCCCAGCAGGGCGTCGGCGGAGATGACTCCGGTCAGGGTGACGCTGGGGAAGTGGTGTCCCTTGGCGACCATCTGTGTTCCGACCAGGATACGGATTCGGCCGTCGGAGAAGGCCCCCAGCGTATCTTCGAGTCCGGATCGGCGACGGACTGTGTCCCGGTCCAGAATGGCGGAAGGGACCCCCGGGAACAGCCGTCCAAGGTGGTGGGCGACTTTCTCCGTGCCCGCGCCGACGGCATCGAGCAGGGTGCCATTGCATGAGGGGCATTTAATGGGAACGCCGATCTTGTGCCCGCAGTAGTGGCATTCCAGACTGTGACGCCTTCGATGCACCACCAGGGCGATCGAGCAGTCGGGGCATTCCAGGGTACTGCCGCAATCTCGGCATAGGAGGACAGGCGCCCAACCGCGCCGCTGCATCAGCAGGATGACCTGGCGATCGGCCTCGAGCGTCTCGGTGATCGCCTCCTTGAGTGGTGCGGAGAAGAGGGTCCGTCCCTGCTCCCCAGGCTCGGGCGGTTCGTGGCGCAGATCGACCAATTGAACTTTCGGAAGCACTCCACCGCCGACGCGCCTTGTCAATTGCAGTCGCCGGGCCAAACCGCGTTTCTCGAGGAAAGCTGCCTCGGTCGACGGCGTCGCCGAGCACAAGAGGACCGGGATGCCCAGGTCTCTTCCGAGGACAAGGGCCAGGTCACGAGCGTTGTATCTCGGGGTTTCCTGTTGTTTGTAGGCGGCGTCCTGTTCCTCGTCGACGACGATCAGGCCGGGTTTCTCCAGGGGTGCGAAGAGGGCCGACCGGGGACCGACGACGATTCGTGCTTCCCCCGATCGGATGGTGCGCCACTCCCTCCACCGTTCCCCCTCGGCCTGGGCTGAGTGAAGGACGGCGACCGATGAGCCGAAACGGCGCTCCACCGCTCCGACGGTCGCCGGCGTCAGCCCGATCTCCGGCACCAGGACAATGCCTTGCCGTCCTTCAGCCAGGGCGCCTTCGAGACACCGAAGATAGACCTCGGTCTTGCCGGAGCCGGTGACCCCTTCCAGAAGAATCGGTTGGTACCGCCCATCGGCCAGGGCCTCCTGCACGGCGTCCACCGCGGCCTGCTGTTCTGAGTTGAGTTCGTGGCGGACATCCTTGCCGCCGAGGGACCACCGGGGCTTCTTGGCGGCAGCCTGGCGGAAGCGATGAACCAGGGCCTTGGTTTCCAGTGCCCTGATGACGGAGAGGGTGCATCCGAGGGTGGCACAGACCTCGGATTCGAGGGCCGGTCCATCATGATCGGCCAACCAGTTCAGGACCTCACGCTGCCGAGGCGCCCGGCCGCACCGCTCGAGAAGCTCGTCGATCGGCTCAGGTACGAGTGCGACGGCGCCGACCTCTGAGCGGGGAGGTCGATCGCGTCGGCTTCGCCTGATACTGACCAAACCCGCGTGTATAAGCGCATCGAGGGGTGTACGGGATCCGGCGCCGGCTCTGGCCAGCACTCCGGCGACCGGCAATTTCCGATGTTCGAGAAGTGCGGCCAGGATGGCGCGTTGCTTCTCGGGCAGTACCTCGAGGTCAGTGCCTGCGCCCTTGGGTGTGGGTTCGGCCTGCTCGGTGTCGGCCCGAAGCAAACCGGCGGGAAGCATCGTCGCCAAAGCCGTGCCGAGAGGGCAGCGGTAGTAGGACGAGATGAACCGGGCCAGGGCCAGAATGTGGTCCGGGAGGAGAGGCCGTTCGTCCAGCACTTCGAGGATCTCGCGGATTGAAGTGCTTTCGATGCCTGATGTCTCTGAGACCTCAATGACGACTCCGGTCGCTTGTCGTCGTCTCAGGGGTACCCGGACCCTGATGCCCACCTGAACAGCGTCCTCGAAGGCCTCGGGGATGCGATAGACCAGAGGCGCCGGAGCACTACGTGGAATGGCGACATGAGCGAACATCGAATGCATGGTACCGCGGACCTGTCATCCTTCCGCCTTCATCCTTCACCCTTCTTTCCCCTCCTGCTACTCTTGAGACATGACATCGCCTTCTTTCGGCAAGCGGGTTCACGGCGAGATCGATGGTTCGCCGGGATCGGTTCGGGACGAGGTCCTGGCGATAGTCAGTTCAATTCCCCGTGGCAAGGTTGTCAATTACGGATGGATCTCCCGGATGATGAACAGTCGAATCTCTCCGCTGGCCGTCGGGTGGATGTTGCACCGATGCCCCGAAGGTGTGCCGTGGCACAGGGTGGTCAACGCCTCCGGACGTTGTTCGACGGACCGGACCGGGGATATCCCCCAGGGCCTTCAGAGGGCGATGCTCGAAGGCGAGGGGGTCGAGTTCCAAGAAGATCAATCACTCGACCTGAAGGTGTGTCTGTGGAATCCGGTCGATGAATGAGAACGTTCTGGAGACCGCAGCTGGGGCTCGATGGGGTCGCTGGATCGGTCCCGTACTGTTTCTGATCGTTTGGATCGCCCCGACTGGGGGGCTGGAAGGCAACGCCAAACTGGTCGCCGGAATCGCACTGTGGATGGCCGTCTGGTGGGTGACGGAAGCGGCGCCTTTGCCGGCGACGTCCCTGATTCCGATCGTAATGTTCCCGCTCCTCGGGGTTCAGAGCATTCGGGACGTGACGCCCAACTACGCCAACCACATGGTTTTTCTGTTTTTCGGCGGATTCGTGCTGGCGTTGGCGGTCGAGGCATCCAATCTTCACGAGCGAGTGGCCCTGGTTGTGCTGGATACGATTGGTTCGTCGCCTCGGCGCCTGGTTTGGGGTTTCTTGCTGGTGACGGCGGGCCTGTCGATGTGGCTATCCAACACTGCGACGACCCTGATGCTGCTGCCGATCGCTGCGGGGGTAGTTGCCAGAGTTGAGGATCGCAGGGCGGGTTCGCGCCTGTTCTTGGCGGTGGCGTATGGCGCGTCGGTCGGTGGTATGGCTACATTGGTGGGAACGCCCCCCAATCTGGTGTTGGCGGGCATGGCGCCGGAATTGCTGCCGGACTTGCCTCAGTTGACCTTTGGCGGATGGATTCTGTTTGGCCTGCCGTTGGTGATGGTCCTGATCCCGATCCTCGGCCTTCGCCTCGGACGGGGTCTTGCCGGGGGACGGGGAGGCGGCGAGGCGATCGCGGTAGCGCGGTCTGCCCTGGGCCCGGTGACCTCGCACGAAAAACGAGCGGCGGCTCTGTTCCTTCTGACTGCCGTTGCCTGGATAACAAGGCCAGGCTTCGATTTCGGTTCCGTTCACCTGCCGGGGTGGGGTGAGTTGTTGGCTCACGGCACCATCATCAGCGATGCCGTGCCTGCGGTTGCCGCAGCGGTGCTGGCGACGCTTCTTCCGGCTGGGACACGGGATGGTCGTCGCATGATCAGTTGGGTGGAGGTTCATGACGGAGTGCCCTGGGGCATTCTCCTGCTCTTCGGCGGTGGTTTTGCCTTGGCCGATGCTGTCAGGGTCTCCGGGCTCGAGCACTGGTTGGCCGGGTTGCTGGGAGGCCTGGCAGGTCTGCCGTTGCCATTTGTCATTCTGGCGCTCTGTGTGGTGACCACCTTTACGACCGAATTGACCTCGAATACCGCCACGGCGACCCTGCTGATGCCGGTGATGGCGGCTCTCTCAGGCGTGCTTGATGTTCCGCCCTATTTGCTGATGGTCGCGGCGACCCTGAGTTGTTCGTGTGCCTTCATGTTGCCGGTGGCGACTCCGCCCAATGCAATCGTCATCGGATCGGGCCATGTCACCCCCAAGATGATGGCGCGCGAGGGTCTGTGGCTCAATCTTGTGGTGGCTGTTGTTCTGACGGTGATGGTGCTGACGTGGGGGAGGGTTGTATTGCCGATGTGAGGAGGGGGGGAGTGAAGGATGAAGGCGGAAGGATGAAGGATGAAGTAGGAAGCAGACCGATGTTTTGGTTCTGATCGCTGCCATCTTACGCGGCCCCTGCCCCGGATGCTGACGTGGTTAACGGACGCGGATCGCGGTCCCGGATTCCGGATGTACGACCGGGGCAGCGTTAGGGTCAGCATCCGAACAGCCAACGCCGACGTACAAAACCAAGAGCGCCCAAAACCCCAAATCGGGACGTGCCGGGTGCGCTCTCTCTTCACCAGGCAGAACTCCCAACTGAGCCGTCAATGCGAAGAAGGGCGACACCGGGCAATCCACGGCGAGCGTGCTGGCAATCGAGTCTCGGCCGACGCCGTAGGCCGCCGAGGTCATTTTCCGGAGGGGCGATTTCCTCCCGATTTCTGTAACCAAGTCCCTCCGGGAAATGCACCGAGCGGGGGCGATCGGTGGCCCAGGATTTTGCGCAGTCCTCAAAGCGCCCACGAAGGCCGGGGATGGAAAAATGCGGACCGGGAAACAGGAGCAGCGGCAGCAATCCGCGTCCGGGACCGTGGCGAGGCCGGTGGTGAGCCGTGCCATGATTTTCTCCTCCCGAACATTTCGGTATATGCTCCGTTGTCTAGAACGAGGGGAGTCTTACCATGAATTCCAAGCGAGTTTTGATTGTTATGACTGTGTGTCTTCTGACAGTTGCCGGATGCGGCGTCAATAAGTCTTATCGAATCGATAACGGGACGACCAGGTCCGAGGGTATCCTGACGGTCAACGGGAGCGTTCGGATTGGGTCGGACTGTACGATCGGCGGTGACTGCACCACGGTCAACGGCCGGATCGCGGTCGGCGACAGAAGCCGGGTCGAGGAACTGAAGACGGTCAACGGCCGGATCACGGTTGGTGAAGACTGCCTGATCGACGGAGATCTCGGCACGGTCAACGGCAGAGCAAGGTGTGGTTCCGGCTCTCGCATCACCGGAGAAGTGGGCACGGTCAACGGTGACATTACCCTTGAGGGCGCTCGCGTCGAGCACGATGTCACGACGGTCAACGGAGACGTTGAGTTGTCGGCCAGCGCATTCGTTGGGGGAGATATTGTCATCTCCGGAAACTCAAAATCGGCGTCGACGATCGAAATTCGGATTGCAGACGGGTCCATCGTCGCCGGTGACGTCAGGGTCAAGAGCAAACGCAAAGTTCAGGTCATTCTCTCGGGCGGAGGCGAAGTGCAGGGCAAGATTGACGGTGCTGAGGTTGTGCGAGAGGACGAGAGCCAAGAAGAATAGCCACAATAAGGCACGAAGAGGCGCAAAAAGAACGTGCAACGTCCAACGCTCAACGTTCAATGTTGAAATACACGCCCGAAGGTGGATCGGTGTACAATGAACATCATGTACGGGGATACCGTACATTAGATGAGGGAGAGGCACATGGACAGCACGAGCGTGAATAGGTTCAGAGACAATCTAAAAAGTTATGTTGAGCAGGTGGTTGCCAACCACTTGCCACTCAAAGTGACGCGTCGAAGTGGGGAAGACTTTGTTGTTGTCGGCGCCGATGATTGGGAGCGTGAGCAAGAGACACTCTATGTTCTTCAAAATACTGACTTGATGCAGCAGATTACTGCTTCGGTGGTGACGCATTCGAGCGGAGACGGCTACAGGCCCACTGCTGGGGAGTTTGATGAGATCACTGGTATTTGAAGGCAACACCTGGATCGCCTACGAGGAACTTAGGCGGCGTGACAAAAAGTTGCACAAGGCCCTCTGTCTCCTGCTCAAAGAGATGCTCCGTGAGGACCCGAGTGCCGGGATGGGAAAACCTGAATTGTTAAAGCACAATCTCTCGGGCTTCTGGTCTCGCCGCATCAGCCGGTACGATCGTGTCATCTATCGATTCGACGACCAGAATATTTACATCTTCGCCATCGGCGGACACTACGATTCGCTGTAATCGGCCCAACAGGACTCTGACGTTGATCGAAAAATACAACCTTGGTCGAAAAAATATTCTCGACACCGCCCTGGCAGCAACCCTCGAGTCCGTGAAGGTGTCACGACTGATCACCCTGAATGGTAGAGATTTTGAAATCTTTCCATTTATAGAGGTGGTCAACCCAGTTGAACGTTGGACGTTCGACGTTCGTTCGCCTTCCAGCCTTCCAGCATCCGGGCGTCCCAGCTTACAATCGTCTGCGCTAGCATAGCCGTCAGGAGGCCTCATGCGCCGTTTCTCATTGATGCTGGTCATTTTCTCTGTTCTTTTGCTGTCTGTCGGTCCGGTTGCGTCTGAAGACTCGGATGTTACGGAGTACATCCGTGCTCACTACACCAAGTTTGAATACCGGATTCCGATGCGCGACGGCGTCGAACTCTATACTGTGGCCTACGTTCCCAACGATGCATCGGAGAAGAATTCCTATCCGATGCTCCTGGCACGGTCGCCCTACAGCGTTGGGCCCTACGGGGTTGATCGTTAT
>JAOZPW010000207.1 GCA_029932545.1 Thermoanaerobaculales bacterium
GATCCCAGAGGGATCAGCGTGGGCTCAGAGCCCCGCGCTCCATTTACGGTGCCCCAGGTTTCGCGGTGGGAGCGCGGGCCTCCCGGCCCGCATCGTGCCGATTGATTTTTGCAAGAGGCTCAGTTCTCAGCTCTCAGTCATCCTCTTTCAGCGGGAACGGTTGTGAAATCCCGTTGTGTGGTGTAGCAATTGGGTCGAAGAAGTTGAAGAAGGACACGCTCGTTGTCTCCCCCTCGCCCCCTCTCCCCCTCTCCCCCTCCCTCCTCTTCTTTGTCTTTTTGTGGCTAATCCTCTTCTCTTCTGTCGGGGTACTTGAGGCCGGTGAGGCCTCCCTGGAGATCAGGGTTCCGGATCACGCGGTGACGGTTGGCGATCGGGTCTCCATTCGAGTTCAGGCTCGCGGTGGCGAGGATGCACTGTGGGGTGATCTGGCGCTGTCCGCGGCACAGGGAGATCCCTGGGCCGTCGTTGAGGGTCCGAGAGAAATTCCTGGTGCCAAGCCACCGGCCTGGGAGGTTGTCCTTGTGCCGCTCGATGTCGGCGACCTTGAATTACCGGCTATCGAGGCTAGTCTTCGAAACACCGATGGTGTGGCGGTCAACATTGCAGCGGATCAGAAAATGACTGTCACGGTGGCCTCGGTTCTTGCGCCTGAGGACGAGGGCCAACCGGCGCCGCTCAGGGATCCACTGAGTGTCCACGGTTTTCCGTGGGAGTGGGCGGGACCCTTGTTTGTCGTCTTGTTGCCGCTGGTGCTTCTGGCCGCCTGGTGGTGGAGGTCGCGCTCACGTGGAACCTCCGAGACTGGTAGGGCCCCGAGGTTGGCGCCCTTTGAAGAGTTGGAACGGTTGCTTCGGGAGGTTCACAGTGCAATTGGGCTCCAGCCGGCGGCGGTCGTCTGTGATCGTCTGGCTTCCGGGGTTCGGCACTACCTCGAGAGGCGGACCGGTGAGCCGGCGGCCGAGATGACCTCCAATGAGTTGCGGGTCTTGGCCCGTCGGGCGGGGTGGTCACAGGAGGTGCAGCTGGGATTGCAGAGATTGACGGGTGTGGCCGATGGGGTCCGCTTTGGTCGCCGAAAGGTTGCGGATTCCGAACTGGAAGCCGCCGGGCGTTCTGCGCACGAAATCGGCAAAGAGTTGGAGATCTTCTTGAAGCCGGATGACAGTGGTGACGAAGGGGAGCAGTGATGCGTATTGCCTCACCAGAATGGCTGTTCCTCGTGGTGGTGGCGGCGATCTTCGTCGGCGTGTGGATCATGCGTCGGCGATGGCTGCGCTATCCCTTTCCCATTGTTGATCGTGCACATTCCGGCAGAGGGCGACGATTTGTGTGGGCGGCAATGGCGACCACTGCGGCCGGGGTGATGGCGGCGGCGGCCATCGTGCCCCTGGCGGTGGGTCTGGCACGACCCCAGGAAGTCTTGTCCCGGAGCATCGAAACGGCGGAGGGAGTGGACTTGGCCGTTGTTTTGGACGTTTCCGGATCGATGGCTGCGCTCGATTTTAAGCCGACAGACCGTCTCGGTGTCGCCAAGGACGTTATCGGAAGTTTCCTCGAGGGCAGGCCTCACGACCGGATCTCCCTGGTGGTGTTTGCGGGGGCTGCCGTGACCCTGTGTCCCTTGACCCTGGATCATGAGGTTGCCGGCCGAATGCTCTCAGATGTCGAGATGGGCGTTTTGCCTGACGGTACGGCGATCGGAATGGGCCTTGGCACAGCGGTCAGCCGATTGCGATCATCGGAGAGCGAGTCCAAGGTCGTTATTCTGGTGACCGACGGGTCCAACAATGCAGGGCAGCTGGATCCCCTGACCGCGAGCGATCTTGCTGTCGAAGAGGAAATTGTCGTTCATACGGTCCTCGTGGGCAGGGGTGGAGAGGTGCCGTTACCGGTTCGGGTCAGGGATCCGAGAACCGGACGTGTGATGGAGCAGATTCGACAGGTTGTGGTCGAGACCAACCCCGAGCTGTTGGCGGAGATTGCTCGTCGAACCGGAGGCAGCTCCTTCCACGCCAGGGATGCCAAGGCCCTGAAAGAGGTTTTTTCGGAGATCGATGCCTTAGAAACCACTGAATTCAGTTCGACCCGGCTGGAGCGCTATAGAGAGCGGTTTGAACCGTGGGCGATGGTCGCTTTCCTGGTGTTGCTGGTGGCAGCCGGCTTTGAAAGCCTCGCGGGGAGGACTCCATGGTGATCTTCGCCCAGCCCGAACGGTTGTGGCTGCTCTTTGCGGTCGCCGGCATAATCTCTTTGGTTCTTGTGCGGCACCGCAGTCGTCTGGCACGCCAACGGAAAATGGCGTCACCGGCGGTGTGGGATCGATTGATGGGAGGGGCGCCGGCAACCGGTGTGTGGCGGATGGTCCTGTGGTGTGCCGCGGCCGCCTTGATTGTTCTGGCTCTGGCTCGACCACAATGGGGGGCAATGCCGGATGAGGTCTCCATTAGGACCAGAGACCTGGTCCTGGCTGTCGATGTATCTGACTCCATGCAGTGTCCTGATGTTCAGCCCAACCGTTTAGGGCGTTCACTTGAGATTATTGGCCGGGCTCTGCCTGGCCTCGGGGGCAATCGAATCGGTGTTGTGGTTTTTGCAGGAGAGGCCTATTCGCTGATTCCTCTGACGACCGATCTCGAGGCGGTGGCATCCTTCTTAGACGGGGTCCATCCCGGCATGGTCGGCAAGCCGGGTTCAAATCTCGAGGCGGCGGTCGGAGCTGCGGTTCGTCTGTTGCCTGCTGAGGGCGAGGGTCGAGTGGTCGTTCTTTTCAGCGATGGAGAAAATCTTCAAGGCAGAATCGATGTGGCGGCTTCGGTGCTCAAGGAGGCCGGGGCCGGGTTGCTCGGAATTGTTGTCGGGACCGAACGAGGTGGTCCAATTCCGGCCTTCGATGCTTCGGGCGCCGTGCACTACAAGAAGAACAAGGATGGCCAACCGGTGGTGACCCGGGCCGAAACGGCAACCTTCGAAAAGATGGCCGAGAAGGTCGGTGGTGAGGTTTTGGTGGCTGGTGGCGCCCAAACCGAGAAGGAGCTGATTGCCGCCGTCGAAGGCCTGAGGACACGTGAAGTTCAGACCGAACAGAAACCTCGCCGGATTGAGCGGTTCCCAGTGTTCCTGATCGCGGCGACCCTGATGGTGATCTGCAGTTTTCTCCTGTCGCCTTGGCGGAGACGGGCTGCTGTTGCCCTCATTCTCCTGGCCTTCGGTGTCATTCCGGTTGAGGCACAGCAGAGTCCTCCATCGGTCCCCGTCATCCATGGCCCTCCACAGGGCGAGGTCGCTGCTGGACAGGTACAGCAGCCGGAGTCGGTTTCATGGTGGCAACGGTGGATTCCTGGAGGCAGCCGGCGGCTGGCACGGGCAGGCATGTCCCGATGGGAGGATGGAGACGCCGAAAAGGCCGTCAAAAACTTCGACGGAGCCGCCCAGTTGGATCCCGAAAACCCCGAACGGATCTATGATCTGGGAACGGGTCTGGCGGCCCTGGGAGCAGCGGAACCGGCGATTGCTTTATTGACTCAAGCGGAAGATGGCGGTGTGGCTGGATCGTCCTACAACGCCGGGACCGCAGCCTTGACCGGCGAACAGGCAGAGATGGCCGTCGAGTTCTTGCGTCGGGCATTGTTGGCCGACGGCGAAAACCCGGAGGTCAAGCGGAATTTCGAGTTGGCCCTCAAGATGCAGCAGGAACAACAGGAGCAGGAGCAGGAGCAGGATAACCAGGACGAGAACGAGGACCAGAAGGACGAGCAAGAAGAACAAGAAGAACAGGACCAGCAGGATCAGCAGCAGCCGACCCCAACTCCTGATCCTTCGGGTGAGCAGGGTCCGCAGCCCACCCCCACCCCTGATCCGAATGGTGGTCTCTTCGATGCGTTGGATCGGGCCGAAGCCGAGGCCCGAGAGGCGATGCAGACGCCGGTGCCCCAAAGCGGGAATGTGGAGAAGGACTGGTGAGAGTTCCGGGGCGCATCAGTCAGAGCATTCGACGTTGCATGTTGCACGTTCAAGCTTCGGTGTTGTCTCTCCCCGTTACAGGTAAGGGGTTAGGGGTTAGGAAGTCAGGGGTTGGTAATTCAAAATTCAAAATTCAAAATTCAAAATTTCTCACCTCCCCCTTTCCCCCTTTCCCCCTCACGGATGTAGGGATTAGGGATCACGGATTAGGGATGCAGCGATGGGCGGTTTGTGCTGCGGTATTTCTGATCTGCCTTGCGGCAGGGGTGACGACCTTGGTTGCCGCGGAGCCTTCGCTCCGGGTGGGTCTGGAGCCGCAGCGCCTTGGTCTTGAGGATCTGACCCGATTGACCGTACAGGTCGTTGAACCGGGGAATGACCGCCCGGAGCCCAATCTTGGACAACTGGTCAATTTCGAGGTCGTTCAGGGACCGTCAACCGAGACCCATTTCAGCTGGGTCAACGGGCAGTCGACGTCATCCTTGAGTCTCAGCTGGGTTTTACGACCCCTTGGAGTGGGTTCGGCTGTGGTTGGTCCGATCACCGTCAGGCTCGGTGCCCGTGAACTTGCGGGTGGTGCGGTGACGGCGGAAATCGTGCCCGGCTCGGTGCACCAGCAGCGACGAACCAGACGCACGGGGCCGTTTGGTAGGGTTGATCCCTTCGCCGAGTTCTTTGGCAATTCCAGAGGACCTGCTCGCCAGGCGAAGGTCGAAATGCGACACATCCTCTCTCGGTCAAAGGTCGCCGATGGACGGCCGCTGGTGGTGAGTGTCGTTCTGGATACGACCGGTGGTGGCGTTGACGGTTTTGAGTGGGTTGACGTACCCGAGTATCCCGGGTGGTGGGTTCAGCGTTTGGAGAATCCTGAAAAAGTTGAGGCCGAGGTTGTCGAGGTCAATGGAGAGAGCTTTAATCGTTTCATTTTGGCCCGTTTCGTCCTGATACCCCTCAAGCCTGGGACCCTTCAAATTCCTGCGGCCAAGGCCCGAATCGGATTCCGGGGTCAGAGTGTTTTTGCGCCCCATACGGTTGTCGAACGCTCGACCCGGACGGTGGACGTCGTCGTTACGCCGAGGCCGGCCGCGCCTCCCGGGTTCTCGGGTGCGGTGGGGGACCTCAGGTATTCGGCCACAATCACACCCGACGTGATTCCTTTTGGGGCCTCTACGGTCGTCACGATCACCCTGGAGGGTAGAGGAAATCTCCCCCTGGTGCAGGCGCCGTCCCTGTGGCCGGCCTGTGGAGATTGCGAGAGCTATCCGCCGGAAGAGGAGAGTGCGGTCACTATTGACCGTTCAGGCATTCACGGCTCTCGGAGCTGGAGTATGACCTTGCTGCCACGGACGTCGGGTGAGCTCATCCTTGAGCCGGTCACGCTGGCGGTGTTCAATACCGTCTCCGGTACTTATGAGAACCATCGCCTCGGTCCCATGACCTTGATGGTCGAGGCGCCCATCCCTACGCCGACTCCGGTCACGCATGTTTCTGCCGCAGGGGTTGCCGACGGACACGACGAAGGTCCGGTGGGAGATCAACCGGAGTTTGATTCCGGCCGAGGAGTACCTTCCGATGTGCCGATCTGGGTCATTGTCGGTAGTGCTCTGCTGATTGGTGTCTTCGGTGGAGGACTCCTGGCCTGGTTGGTCACCCGGCGGCGCGGCGGATTGATTCCGGCCCGAAAGGCCGGGCAGACGCCTGCTGAGAGGGCGCGCGAATTGCAGTTGGCGATGGAGCAGTGGTGGGTTACTTTGCCCGAGGACCAGAAATTCGGCGCCAAAGAGGCCGAGATGAAGGCCGTCCGAAAGGCCCTCGAGACCATTCGTTTTGCTCCCGGGCGAGCAGATCACAGTGAAACCGCCCGTGACCTCGAGAAAAGACTGCGTGCGTTGGTGCGGTGAGGGGAAGCTGTCAGCTATCAGCTATCGGCTCTCAGCCCACTCCGCCCGCTTCGCGGGCCTGAGCCTGTTGGCTCGGTAGGATTTCGGCCTGGCGTCGGTTCCTAACTGGCATGCAATGCCGTCGGGATGATTGCTTCGCCGGGGCGGCACATCATCTTTTGGCTCAAATAGAAATCGTCGTGAGCGTTGTGATGGCTGATAGCTGACGGTTGAGAGCTGAGAGCAACCCGGCGGGGTCGGCCGGTAAATATTATTGTTCCGGCTCCGCCGGATTGGTACACTGATTCTCATGAATCTGTCGCCTGATGTCAAGACGCTCGCTCAAAAGGCGCTGGAGCCACACCTCGAGCGCCAGCGGTACACGGCATTGACCATTCCTCGCCTGGACCTGGGGCCCTTTCTGGTCGAAATTCTGAGCAAAGCCAACGACTTTGTGCCCTCGGAGGCCGGTTCTTTTTTGATGGACCGTCCTGGGGACCGGGTCGGCGGAGAGGGACCGGATCTTTATTTTCTGGCGGCCTTCGGCCCGTCGGCCGGGACCGTGCTGGGGCGTACGCTCCATTCGAGTGACGGGGTCGTCGGACGGGTCTATAGGACTGGCGAACCCTATTTGATGGTTGATCCTCCGGCAGACCGCCACTTCTGTGACCGTTTTGATGCGGCTTCGAATTTCAAGACTTCCGGTGTCGTTGCCGTTCCGATCAGGATTGAACATACGGTCTGCGGGGTCCTCGAATTGGTCAATCGGAGGAGTGGAACCTACACCTCGCAGGATATCGGTATTCTGGAGGTCTTTGGGGCCTATACATCCGCCTTTCTCGAGAATCTTCTCGATGCGCGGCGAGCAGGTGAGATGGCCCGAAGGGACGATCTCAGCGGCCTCTACAACGATCGATTCTTTCACCATCGACTGACCGAGGATCTTGTACGAGCCGATGTCGCAGGGGCTGAGGTCGCCTTGCTTTTCCTGGATCTCGACAACTTCAAGGCGGTCAACGACACCCTGGGCCATCTGGCGGGCTCACAGGTCTTGAAAGAGTTTGCGGTCTTGTTGTCTCAGGCGGTCGATGTACCCGAGGCGACTCTGGCGCGCTACGGAGGTGATGAATTTGTCGTCATCCTGCCGGGGTTTGATGCCGAGGAGGCGGCGAAGGTCGGGGAGAGGATCTGTGAATCGCTCCGGGGGGCGACTTTCCTCCGGGGGAGCTTCACCTGGGCTGACGGACCAGTCAGCCTCCGTTCGG
>JAOZPW010000208.1 GCA_029932545.1 Thermoanaerobaculales bacterium
GGCGAGAATTGGTTTCAGTCATTGTGTTCTCCTTCTGACTCTGGGGTCCCCTGCATAATTTTCGACACCGACATCGAATTCGATGATGAGTCCTTCAGAAGATCTATCGAACGAAAGTCAATAATCCCTCACTCCGCACATCGGGACCGCGCGACGACGTTCGTTATCTGGGCCATGACTCGAACGCCCGGCGAGTCCGCCGAAACGAAGGGAAAGAAACGCCGCTGATATCAGGACATTCGAGGAAGTAGATGAGAAAATCGTCTTCAATGGTACGACCGAGATTGAAGGCCGCCTCGACCGTCGATGAGAGGGTGAGGGTCAGTCGTGCACCGGCTTCGGAATTTCAATCCTCGTAGTGAAGGTCTCCGAAGCCGTGGTTCCTCCATCTGGACCGTGGGCCGAAACCCGCCAGAAGACTCCCCGAGTTTCCCGCGGCAGTCTCTCCGGAGGCAGGAGGTACTCCGCATCACCAAGGTCCTTGACCGAAAGAAGAACGTCCAGGTTCTCATTGGTAACGACCAGATCGTACAGCGTTCCTTCAGGCCCCGGAGTCCATCGGAAGCGGCAGGCGGTTCGGGACATTTCTGCCGTCGCTGCAAGCGCTGAGATTCCACCCTCGTTTTGTTGCTCGCGGTAGACCGGTGGAGAGGACGGCCCCCGATTGAAAAACAACCCGGCGCCCAGACCCACGCCAACCAGCACCGTTGCCGCAATCGCCAAGACCGTTCGTCTTGCAGAAGTCTTCAGCCGTCTGAAGTTCAAAATACCAACCACCGAAGCGGCTGTGGTCTCTTCCCTGGGAATCATCTCTCGCGCCAACTGCCAAATCGAAGAACACAGGGTGCACTGCGCGAGGTGCAGAAGGATATTCTCGTCGGCGACCGGGTCCAGGTCCTCGGCAGCAGAGGCCCACAACATTTCGTGATCAGGGCAGTCTTTGGAAGCCTCGTTCCACCCCTCGGAGGAGAAGGCCTGTCGCAAGCGGTCCAGATTGTTCGGATGACCTTTGCTCATGGCTTGAATCCCTTTTCGGCGAGACATTCCCTGAGGTTTTTCAGACCTCTGTAGACTCGGTTGTCCGCGCTCTTCTCCGGACATCCGATACGCCTGGCGACTTCGGGGACCGGACACCCCAGAAGATGCAGGGTCAAGGCCACTCGGCGGGCAGGAATAATGCCCTCAAGACACCGCCGAATTTCATGCCCCAGCGAGCGCCCCATTGTCTCCAGTTCCGGATTTGGAGCTAGGCGTTTTTCTTCAAGCATCACATCCCCCATTCCCGTCAATTCCCGGCGCCGGTTGCGGCGCCTGATTTCATCGACCGTCATACCATGAGCGGCCTTCAGAAGGTATATCGACGAGAATGTGGTTTTTACCTCATCCTTTTCCAATTTTTTCAAAAGTTGCAAAAGAACGTCTTGTGCAATGTCATCCGCCTGTGCAGCCAGGAACGCTGGACAACTCCGCCTGACTGCCGCACGGACTCTGCCGGAGAGCTCTGTCATGGCCGCTTCATCCAAGAGGGTGGTTTGTTTACTCTGAAACCGGGGGTCTCCAATAGCCATCGACCAGATATTAACCTAGAAGTTCTTGAGTTCTGAGAATTCCCGGCATATCACGAAATTCGATATGCGAAACCCGGCATTGTGTAAAATGGCGCAATGGGTCATCGTTTGATTCCAATAATCGGTTGTATTGTCGTACTGCTCCTTTCCGTCACACATGCAGAAGCACAGACGGAGGCGCCTTCGCTGGACCAATGTCGTGCCGAGATCGAGAGCAATCCCCGGAATCCTGTCGCCTACTACTGCATCTATCGCTCGGTGATTTCCGATGGCCATTTCGACCAAGCTGCCGACATGCTCCGCCACTATTTCGAAGAGAATCCCGATGTCTACCGGATCGAGATGTTCATCGGTTGGCTCGACCAAATGCGCAACGTACAGGGGTACGATGCTCTGCTCATTGACGCGATCGACGGCATGGAGGCGACCGGGGACTTCTGGGGCGTCGTCTACGCCGGCGTTGAGAGAGTGCCCCGTTTGGGCCTGGAGGGAAAGAACGACGAGGCTCAGACTCTCTTGGAGCGATGCCTTCGAGCAGCGAGGAAGACAGGAGACCCAACGATGGAAGCTCGGGTCTGGACGGCATGGGCATCCCTGGCCATGAATTATCCGGACCATTCCCAGGCCCTGCATTACCTACTCAAGGCTCGCAAGGTCGTTTTTCCCGATGGGCCCTACGACATCCAGTGTTGGGTCTTGGACAGTCTTGGCAGCACCTATTGGTATCTCTGTCGCTACCAGGAGGCTTTCGAGTGTTTCGAACAGGCTTTCAACATACGAGGGCAGGCTCATGACGAGTACTGGCAATCCCTGTCTGCATCAAACATGGCTCTGTGTGCCATCAATCTCATGCACGAGGGAAGGATGGACCAGCGGCAGGTCCATGCGCTCGTG
The DNA here is from genome assembly GCA_029932545.1 of Thermoanaerobaculales bacterium. Lineage (GTDB taxonomy): Bacteria > Acidobacteriota > Thermoanaerobaculia > Thermoanaerobaculales > Sulfomarinibacteraceae > DAOWGJ01. Next base: position 2,463 of record JAOZPW010000208.1, read on the forward strand.
ACGAGAGGCCTCGAATCTGCAGTCAATTCCGGCAACCTCGAGAGTCAAGCCTCGCTGCTCCAGCTTCAGGGAACGATGGAACGCGGTGAGGCGGGGCTATCCCTGTTGAGGCGCAGCCTGGAGATCTCCCGTAGACAGTCATTCATCCATATCGAGATCGACAACCTCCAGTCGATCGGTACCCTTCTGGCCGAAATGAGTCCGGAATTCATGGAGGAATCGACCAGCGCATTTCTCCAGGCACGACAACTGACCGAAGAAAAGGGGCAGCCGGTCTCAGTTGGCGAAGTGCTGGCTGCAGAGGCTCGGATTCGGGCCCTCTATGATTCTCGCGAGCAGGGCATCGAGGCACACATTGCTGCACTGAACCAGATCGAACGTACCCGGGCTCCAGAGGTCGGCGGGTCGATTCGGGCCCAGGCATTCTCACGATGGGCCTATGTGTATTACCGGCTTGCGGGATTCATTCTCGAAGGCCTTGATGACTCGTCGACCCCGGATGAGGATCTCGCCGTGGCCTTTCGAACCCTGGAGCGTTTCCGCGCCCGGGAACTGTTGGAGAGCCTGGAGACTCCCCGGAAAGAGACCCTCAATACAGGTCCCGAAACTGACCAGCATGAAGACGTCCTGGCACACATAGCATCGGTACAACGAAGCCTCTCAAAAACCGGACTGGCCCCCGAGGTGCGACGAGAGGTCCTGGAAGAGCTCAAGGATCTCGAGGAGCAGGAATCAGTGCTGAAGGATCGACTCCTTCAGCTTGCCTCGGAACCCAAAAACCGTAGATCGTCGAAGATTCCCGGCCTCGCCGAGATCCAGGCCATCCTTGCCCCTGACGAGGCCCTCCTCTCCTATCAGCTCTGGGATGGCGAGGTAGATCGCAAGGCGCCCCTGGATATCGGGATGTCCTGGTTGGTGCTGGTCACCAGGAACCATGCCGAAGCCATCGCCTTGCCGGCCCGAAGGGATCTCAGAGGCCGCCTCGAAATCCTCGAGGGGTTTATGACAACGCAAGATTCCCATGACCATCTCGGAATCAAGGTTTCGGTCCGACTCTTCGAAGACCTCCTCAAGAAGGCTCTTGACCAACTACCCCCAGAAACACGGAAGCTGGTCATCATCCCGGATGATGTGCTCTTCAGATGTCCCTTTGCCGGACTGAGGGCCGCCGAGACGGCCCTGCCGGTCGGAAGTCTCTTTCGAATCTCGGTCGTTCCCTCGGCTGCGGTCTGGGCACATTTGAGAACCCATGGAAAAACAGGACCCGAAACCTCGGCGGCCCTGATCCTTGCCAACCCCACAATCGGCGAAAACGCAGAGGAGGAATTCACTCTCCGGGCGGCTGCTCCCTGGCGGGAAGGCCTGCGCCTCGCTCCTCTGAGCCACGCCGACGAGGAAGCCAGAACCCTCAAAAGAATCTCCGGAAGGGGCACCGTCGTGCTCTCGGGCGCCGATGCCAGCGAGGCCGCATTGAAAAATACTCCACTGGAAGGGTTCCACATCATCGACCTGGTCACCCACGCGGTTGTCGACGAACAGCAGCCGGAACGTTCGGCCATTCTGCTGGCCCCGGGATCGGAGCAGGAGGATGGTTTCCTGCAGGTTCGCGAGATTCCCGACCTCAGGCTTGACGGACAGTTGGTGATTCTCTCTTCATGCAGAAGCTCGTCAGGACACATTCTTGGTGGGGAAGGCGCCCAGAGCCTGGCTCGGGCCTTTCTCCAGGCGGGCGCCGGCGCCGTCCTGGCAAGCCTGTGGCCGTTGGAGGATGCAGAAGCCGCCACTCTATTCAGTGACCTCTATCGACAGCTCGGCCGTGGCGTCAGCGTCGCGGAGGCTCTCAGACGGGCCCAGGCCTCGGCAGCCGAGGGTGGTCTGTCCAGTGCCACGTGGGCCGGCCTGACCATTCTCGGCAATGGCGATTTGACGCCCTTGAATCGACAGAGGTTGATCCCCTGGTACTGGATCCCCATCGGTTTCGCCCTGCTGGTTCTGGTTGGCATCCGATTTCGGAGGAGGCCCCGGTAACCGCGGCAAAACCAGGATCCTCCCCCATTATTCAAAAAAACCGGGTTTCCCTGAGGGATTTTGCTCTGTACGTCGATAGAACTCCTGAAGGAAGAGATCTTGAAGCCAGTAACCATCTTCGAGGATCTTCAAATAGGAGGGAAAGATGTTCAAAAAGTCGCTGATACTCGTAATTGGCCTGATATCTGCCGTAGGCATGGTCTGGTCGGGAACCTCCGATACCGAGCTGTTCCTGCCGTCATTGGGCCGCGGTGCGGGCGCTGCCGGCTCGCAGTGGTATGGCACGGTGTGGATTCACAATCCCTCTGACCAGGCCGCTGACGTTCGGGTTGAGTTTCTCGAACGAGGACAGAGCAACACCTCGCCGGTCAGCCAACTGATTACCGTGAATCCCGACCAGACCCTCCAGTTCAAGGATGTCTTCTACGATCTCTTCGGCATGAACACCGCGTTCGGGGCCTTGCGGTTCGTCTCGACCGAGAAGATCGTCGTCTCGGCCCGCTCTTTCAATCAGACTGGTTCCGATGCTGCGGAAAGCCAAGGCCAGTTCATAGCTGCCCTGCCGCCGTCGTTCGCAATTGTCCAGGGCGAGATGACCTCGATCACCGGAGTTTCCCAACCGGCCGATGGAACGTTCCGTTCCAACATCGCGCTGATCGAAGCCGGAGGTGGAAACGTTGTCGCCCGTTTGCGGGTGCTCAACGGTCTGGGGGTAGAGTTGGCTTCCAAAGACTACAGCCTGGGTCCCTATCAGCCGATGCAGGTCAACCTGTCGCAGCTGGGTTCCGGGCTGATGGTCGATGGAGGCCGCGTCGAGGTTGCTGTACTGTCCGGCGCCGGATCTGTACTGGCCTTGGGTTCGATGGTCGGCAACGGCACGATCTCCCAGGATCCCTCGACCCTGGAGATGGAGTTTGAGCAGGCGGCCGGAAGCGCAGGCGGGGAAGGGGATATCACAGCGGTCAATGCTGGTGAAGGCCTTGAAGGTGGCGGGACCTCCGGTGCCGTGACCCTTTCGATCGCGGACAGTGGCGTGACCGGCGCCAAGATCGCTCCCCTGGGCGTCAAGACGAGGAATCTCAAGGATGGCGCTGTGACGGCTCAGAAGATCGGCGTCGTCAACAACCCTTCGGACGGCGACGCCCTGGTCTTCACCAACTCTGGACTCCAGTGGCAGGAAGTCAGCGGCGCCGGAGGTGGGGACATCACCGCCGTCAACGCAGGAGAAGGGTTGACAGGGGGCGGCACAACGGGAGACGTCACGTTAAGTCTTGCCAACGGTGGTGTAAGCCAGGCGAAGCTCTCCGCGGCCGGTGGAAGCAACGGTCAGGTTCTGGGGACTAACGGGAGCAATCTTGTGTGGCAGGATGGTGGTGCTGGAGGCTCGGGAGATATCACTGCCGTGACTGCCGGCGCGGGTCTCAGTGGTGGAGGAACGACAGGCGATGTGACAATCTCGATTGCCAACGGAGGCGTCGACAACGCAAAGATTGCCGATAACTCCATCACCTCGGCGAAGATCGAAGACGGTACGGTCTTGGCAAATGATATCGGGGCACATGCCGTCACCAAGCCGGCCCTTTCGGCTTCCGGTGGAAACAACGGCCAGGTCCTTGGTACCGATGGGACCAATTTGTTATGGAAAGATGATGGGGTGGGGCTGATTATTCCAACGGACTCATACTTGGTTTACGCCACCAATACCCATTTGTTGTCCCTTGGAAACACGGGCGGAAGTGGGATCCAGGTGACTGCTGAGAATGACGGTTACGGCATTCGGGGTGCCAGTGGGAATGGGATTGGGGTGGACGGCTACGTTGTATCCAACAGTGGATACGCCGTTTTCGGTGAGAACTACGGCAGTAGCGCTTCCGGCTTCCTTGGTGGATCTTTCAATGGGAAAGGTGCAGGCGCCAAGGGCACAACCTCAAACAACAACGGCTATGGTGTCGTTGGGGTCGCCAACCAGGGCTCGTTGGCCCAGGGGGTCAGGGGCGAATCGACAGCAGGCTACGGCGGCTATTTCTATGCCGACAGCGGCTGGGGCGTTTATGCAGTCAGCAACTCCAGCTGGGCGGGCTATTTCCAGGGGAATGTCAATGTTACCGGTACCCTCTCCAAAAGCGGCGGTAGCTTCAAGATCGACCATCCGCTGGATCCGGAGGGCAAATACCTCTCCCATTCCTTCGTCGAATCGCCGGACATGATGAATATCTACAACGGCAACGTCAGAACCGACGAGGACGGATATGCGGTCATCGAACTGCCGGACTATTTCGAAGCACTCAACCGTGACTTCCGTTACCAGTTGACGGTGATCGGGCAGTTTGCGCAGGCGATCGTCGCCGAGGAAATCGTCGATCGGCACTTCGTCATCCGGACCAACCTCAGCATGGTCAAGGTCTCCTGGCAGGTGACCGGCATCCGGCACGATCCCTGGGCGGACGCCCACCGGATTCCCGTCGTTGAAGACAAGCCGGCCGAAGAGCAGGGCACCTATTTGGTTCCCGATGTCTACGACCAACCGGAAAGTATGAGCCTCGTGGCCCGCGTCAAAGG
>JAOZPW010000209.1 GCA_029932545.1 Thermoanaerobaculales bacterium
CAATATCAACAGAAATTCTGAACGGGTGGCTCGGGACCTTCGAGGATGCTCAGCTGGACGCGTTGGTCGCCGAGGCGCTCGCAAACAACCCGGACCTCAGAGTCACCGCATCACGGCTCGACCGGGCTGCAGCCTATGTCGGTGTGGCCCGCGCTGCGCTCTATCCTCAAGTCGGCGTCAGAGGCAGCGGATCGTTGAAGCTCGGCGCAGATCTTGAGTCCGGCTTGAACGGTATCGTGCTGGGTGCATCGTGGGAGCTTGATCTCTGGGGTCGTGTTCGCTACGAGCGCGATGCAGCCCTGGAGTCACTGGCTGCTATTCAGTCCGACTACGTCTGGGCCCGGCATTCGCTGGCTGCGGCAACCGCGAACAGTTGGTTCCTCGCGACAGAAACGCTCCTCCAGAAACGAGCGGCAGCCGAGATGGTGGCAGACGCCGAGAACCTGCTCGTCCTCGCCAAGAAGAGAGCCGAGGTCGGCGCCGGTGACGAACGGGACGTTGCCGCAGCCCAAGCGAGCATCTCCTCCTATCAGGACAATTATCTCAAGTTGAGCCTGGCGCATGAAAATGCTCTCCGTGCGCTTGAGGTTCTGCTCGGTCGATACCCTGGCGCAGACCTCGAACCGCGAATGGATCTCCCCGCATTCCCCGGGCCGGTCCCCGCCGGAATTCCCTTGAACGTGCTCGAGCGTCGACCCGATCTTTTCGCTTCGGAGCGACGGGTCGCAGAAGCGTTCAATCGTGTCGGTGAAGCAAAGGCTGCCCGACTCCCCCGCATCAGCCTCACAGCAAGCGGCGGGGCCGTCGACAGCAACATCCTCGAGCTCTCCCCCGATTTCAGCAATCCGTTCGGCAGTATCGGCGCGGGCCTGATCGCTCCGATCTTTCTCGGCGGACAGCTCAAAGCACAGGTAGAAGTGCGAACTGCCGAACAGCAAATGGCGATTGACCAATATGCCGGTTATGCACTTCGTGCTCTTTACGAGGTCGAAAACAGCCTTGCCGCCGAAATCAACCTCCGACTTCGCGAGCAGGTCCTCAGCAGCAATGTCGCTCAGAACGAGCGCGCACTGCTCCTGGAAAAAGTGGCCTTCCGTGTTGGAACGTCTGACATGCGCCGTGTTCTCGGCCAACAACTCGCGCTCAACGTCGCCCGCATGGGATTCATTCATCTGCAGAGCAGCCGCCTGACACAGCGAGTCAACCTCCACCTCGCGTTGGGAGGCAGTTTCGAAGTCATCGAGGAGCAGCAGGAGGCAATCCCAAGCGAAGAGCAATAAGCCACATCGACCTGTGAGCACTGGTGCTGCAGGCGGTATCGCAGTCTCGGCTTAGAAAATCGATCGTCAGAAAGGTAAGTAGTCTCTCAATGCATGAAACCACGACAATATTGGGTATAGCACTGGTGATATTGGGCTATGGCTTTTTCTCAAAGCTCCTGTCCCGTTTCAATATCTCAGGGCCAATGGTATTTACCGCTGTAGGCATTGTGCTCTCGCCGTTGGTATTCGGGTCTGAAGCAACAAGTCTCAACGGTGGCTTTGTCCAGATCATTGCCGAAATCACCCTGATTCTTGTGCTCTTCAGTGATGCAGCTGCACTCCATTTGAAAGAGCTGCGGAAGTCATGGTCGCTGCCCACACGACTGCTTGCTGTCGGTTTGCCTTTGACCATCGTCTTTACCGCATTTGCAGCTCGGGGATTTTTCCCAGATGAATCGGTGCTCTACCTGCTGCTGTTGGCACTTGTCCTGGCGCCGACGGATGCTGCCCTGGGCAAGGCCGTCGTCAGTGACAAGAAGGTCCCTGCAAAGATCCGTACCACCATCAATGTCGAAAGTGGATTGAATGACGGCATTGTTTTCCCGGTTCTCATTACCCTTCTTGCGATCATAGCCAGCGGCTCGGCGGGTGGAGGCCAAGGAGAGGGATGGCTCGTCTATGTGATCAAGCAGGTCGTCTTCGGGTCTCTTTTCGGCGCCTCAGTGGGTTTTCTCGGCGCCTGGGTCTCCAGATACGTCATCAAACGTCATTGGATGAAAGAACAATATGAGAATCTTGTGCCGGTCGCCCTGGCAATATTCTCGTTCTATCTTGCAGAGCATTTTGGCGGCAATGGTTTCATCGCTGCTTTCTTTGCCGGCTTGTTTCTCGGGAACTTCAGCGAAGAACTTCGGGACAATGTTGAAGATTTTGCCGAGAGTGAAGGTGAACTGCTGATCATGGTCTGTTTCCTGGTCTTCGGCATTGCGTTCATTCCTGTCACTCTGGCCTACTGGGACCTCAATGTCCTGATCTATTCCCTGCTCAGCCTGACCTTCCTGCGAATGATTCCCGTAGCGATCAGCCTGATCGGGAAGACCGATTTTTCAACGATGCTCTTCATTGGCTGGTTCGGCCCGCGAGGCATTGCGTCGATCCTCTACATTCTGATCGTCATTCACGATCTCGGTTCGATTGAAGGGCATGAAACGATCTATTCGGTGATGTCATTGACCATTCTTCTCAGTATCTTTTTGCATGGTCTAAGTGCAAAGCCTTTTTCCAATCTATACTCACGAAATCACAAAGAGGAGGCGTAATGCTGCTGTTCGAGCTGGCACTGTTGTTGACCTGTATCGTGATCGGCGCCCGGTTGGGCGGGATCGCGCTGGGAACCGTGTCCGGCATCGGCCTGGTGATCTTTGTATTCATCATCGGCATGCCGCCGGGCAGCCCACCCGCCACGGTGCTGGGCATGATCCTGGCGGTGATCACGGCACTTTCAATGATGGAGGCGGCCGGCGGCCTGGACTACATGGTGGAGATGGCTGAGAAGGTCCTCAGGAAGAATCCCAGCCGGATCACCTTTCTGGCCCCTCTCGTAACCTACATCTTGATCTTTGCCGCAGGCACCCAACACGTGATCTACGCACTGCTGCCCGTCATCGCCGAGGTAGCGCGCAAGGCCGGCGTACGACCCGAACGGCCCCTTTCCATCAGCGTCATCGCCGCGCAACACGGACTGATCGCTTCACCGGTTTCTGCGGTAACGGTGGCCCTGGTGGCGGTGGTTGCCGGACTCGACGTGGGCCTGCCGCAGATCATGATGGTGACCATCCCGGCGACCCTGATTGGTGTTTTCGTCGGCACCTTGTCGGTGGCCTGGAAGGGGAAGAGCCTTGAAGACGACCCCGAGTATCAGCGCCGCCTGACCGAGGGTCTGGTGAAATCGGTGGAGCAGAAAGATCCTCTGACAGGAGCTGCCCGGACGAAGGCGGCAGGTTCCTGTTTCCTCTTTCTGGGCGCCGTAGCGGTTGTGGTAGCGGTGGGGCTCTTCCCCAATCTCCGGCCTCTGTATGAGACGGTGTCAGACGGCGTCACCTCGACCGGCAGAGTGGACATGGGCGCCGCCATCATGATCATCATGCTGGCTGCGGCCGGGCTGATCACCCTGCTGTTTGGGGCCAAACCTGCCGCGGCGGTCAAGGGCAATCTGATGCGCGGCGGTCTGGTCGCCATCATCTCGATCCTTGGCGTCTCCTGGATGGGTTCGTCCTTCTTTGCCGCCAATGAAGGAACAATCGTCGGCACGATTTCGTCGATCATCGGCGCCTACCCGTGGGTCTTTGCCTTCGGCCTCTTCGTTCTCTGCATCCTGCTCTTCAGCCAGGCTGCGACGATCGTCATCCTGGCGCCGGTGGGCGTGGCCCTTGGCCTTCCGGCCGCCATGCTGATCGGCGTCTACCCGGCGGTCAACGGGAATTTCTTCTTGCCGACATATGGCACCGTGTTGGCCGCGGTCTCATTCGACCAGACCGGCACGACGAAGATCGGGAAATACCTACTCAATCACAGCTTCATGATTCCCGGACTCGTGACCACGGCAACGGCTACTGCCGTCGCCCTGCTCTTGAGTTCGGTGCTGATCGGATGAAATCAAAATGAATTTTCAATTGAAAAAAGGGGGAAATATGAAGATCAATAAACTTGTGTCTCTGGTCGTGGCGGTGGGTATTGCTTTACTCGCTGCCGGCCCAGCCGCAGCTCAACAGGCGGCAGCCGCACCGCAGGATGTCCGTATCGAACACGATCTGCTGGGCGAAAAAGCCGTACCTGCCGATGCCTACTACGGTGTACAGACCGCACGGGCGCTGGAGAACTTCCAGATCTCGGGCCGAACTATCGCGGACTACCCGGAATTCATCAAGGGCTTCGCCATCGTCAAGATGGCTGCCGCCATGGCCAATACCGACGTCGGCAAGATGGACGCCGAAACCCGCGATGCGATCATCAAGGCCGGTGAAGCCATTCTCGAAGGCAAGTACCTCGACCAGTTCGTCGTCGATCCCTACCAGGGCGGCGCCGGGACCTCGACCAACATGAATGCCAACGAGGTGATGGCCAACGTCGCCCTCGAACTGACCGGACACGCTCTGGGCGAGTACGAATACATCAATCCCCACGATGACCTCAACATGTCACAGTCGACCAACGACTCCTACCCCACCGCCATCAAGGTTGCGATCATCAGGCTGAACGAACCCCTGAGCAAACAGGTGGAACTGCTGGCCGCGGCCTTCAGGGCCAAGGGCGCCGAATTCCTCAACATCCTCAAGATGGGGCGGACCGAGATGCAGGACGCCGTGCCGATGACCGTCGGCCAGGAGTTCCACGCATTCGCCGCAGTCCTCGAGGGCAACATAATTCCCCTCCAAGAGGCCGAACGGCACCTCTACGGCATCAACATGGGAGGCACCGCCATCGGTACGGGGCTCAACGCCCCGGATGGCTTCACCAAGAGTTGTGCTGAGCATCTGGGCAAGCTGACCGGCAAGCCCTTCGCTCCGGCCGACGATCTGATCGGCGCAACCTGGGACCAGAGTGCTTTCGCCGGCTATTCCTCGGCCCTCAAGGGCCTTGCCGTCACCCTCTCGAAGATCTCGAACGATCTGATCCTGCTGGCTTCGGGTCCGCGAGCCGGCCTCTTCGAGATCAATCTCCCGGCCCTTCAGCCAGGCTCGTCAATCATGCCCGGAAAGGTCAATCCCGTGGCGCCGGAGCTGATGAATCTGGTGGCCTTCAGGGTGATGGGGAACGATGTCACCGTGACGATGGCCGCCCACCACGGGCAACTTCAGCTCAACGCCTACGAGCCGGTCGAGGCCGTCGCAATCTTCGAGTCCCAACAGTTGATGACCGAGGCCATGGTTATGTTCCGCACGAGTTGCATCGAGGGAATCACCGTCAACGAGAACATACAAAAGCACAACATTGACCGGACCGTCGGTATCGTGACGGCGTTCAACCCTATCTTGGGACATGACAAGGGCGACGAACTCGCCAAGGAAGCCTACGAAACCGACAAGGGCATTCTGGAACTGGTTCGAGAGAAGAAGATCCTGACCGATGAACAGCTTGATGAGATCCTGGATCCCGAAGCCCTGACCGGTCTCAATCCGGAAAACTACAAATAGTCGACTGTTAACCGGCGCCTTCGTGGCGCCCATTGAAGAAAAGGAACAGAGCATGAAATTCAACAAGATCGTTATCGTATTCATCCTGGCATTGATCGTCGCGGCGGGCGCCTGGGCCGGCGAAGACACGGACAAGCCCAATGTGGTCATTCTGGCAACCGGCGGCACCATCGCCGGCTCAGCCGAAACCCAGACCCAGGCCGGTTATACCTCCGGGCAGGTTGGCGTCGACGTCCTGATCAACGCGGTTCCGCAGATCAAGGAGCTGGCCGATGTGACCGGCGAGCAGATCTCCAACGTCGGCAGCCAGGACATGTCCGATGCCATCTGGCTCACACTGGCAGCCAGGATCAACGAGTTGGCGGCATCCGACAAGGTGGACGGCATCGTCATCACCCACGGGACCGACACCATCGAAGAAACCGGCTACTTCTTGAACCTGGTGGTCAAGACCGACAAGCCGGTGGTTCTGACCGCCGCCATGCGGCCGTCCACTGCGCTCTCGGCAGACGGTCCGCTGAACATCTTCAACGCGGTTGCCGTGGCGGCAGACCCTGAAGCCAAGGGACGAGGCGTGATGGTCGTCACCAACGACGACATCCACGGCGCCCGCAGTATCACCAAAACCAGCGCCACCGACGTGCAGACCTTCATGTCGCCCGAACGCGGCCTGATCGGCGTGTCCTTGTACGGCGTCAACCGCTGGTTCCGCTATCCCTACCGAACCCACACATCGAAGAGCGAGTTCTCGATCGAGGGCGTCAAGGCCCTTCCCAGGGTCGATGTCATCTACATCACCGCCGACGTGTCGACAGATCTGATCGACTGTGCCGTCGCCAACGGCGCCAAGGCCCTGGTCACCGCCGGTGTCGGCAACGGCAACATGACCGGCCCGGCCCTCGAAGCGATCAAGCGCGCGATAGCCAAGGGCGTCGTCGTGGTTCGTGCTACAAGAGTGCCGAGCGGCTCGGTTGGACGCAACGTGGAGGTCCAGGACGACGAGGTTGGAACTGCGGTTTCGGGCGAACTCAGCCCGGCGAAGGCACGGGTTCTGCTCAAATTGGCCCTGCTGAAGACAACGGATGTGGTCGCAATTCAAGACTACTTTGATCGCTACTAGGAGGTCACCATGGCTCAATCAGCACTGCGAATACTGCTCGTACTGATCCTGGCACTGGCCACCGCGCCTGTCTTGGCGCAAGAAGTTGAAGACGAGACGACAGAAACCCCGGACCAGGCTGCGAAGGTCGTGGCCCCGGAGTCCATCGTGCACGGCTCCTCCGGTAAGACCTTCGGCTCTGAGGTTGTATTTATCGACGAACCCCACTTCAAGCTGGTGTCCGATGAGTTGGTCAACGGGCGTCCGAAGTATGACTACTTCCTCTACGTCAAGGCCAAACTCAACGGTGTTTACGACATGTCGGGTGGTCTTCAGGATCAAGAGACCTTCAACGTCGGTAAGATCGACGTCTGGGGCACGGACGACTCCAACCGTTTCTGGATGGATATGCACCAGTCCCAGATTCGACTGCGCGGACAA
>JAOZPW010000021.1 GCA_029932545.1 Thermoanaerobaculales bacterium
CCTACTGTAGGCGGGTTATCGAACTCCGCGACGGCCGATTGATCCGGGATGAACCAATCGTCGGGCGCCGGGTCGCCGCTGAGGATTCCCTGGTTGAGGAGGTCGCATGAAAGCCCGGCGTCTGGTCATGGTCGCGATTCAAAGCATCGTCAAGAATTTGATGCGCACCTTGTTGACCATGCTCGGTGTGATCATTGGCGTCGGCTCGGTGACGGTCATGGTCGCGATTGGTCAAGGCGCTCAGGATCAGATCCGGAAGCAGGTCGAAGGTCTGGGAACCAACATGATCGTGATCACCCCCGGATCGTCGAGCCAGGGAGGCGTCAGCCGCGGCGCAGCCAGTTTCAACCGATTGACAACCGAGGACTCCGACGCGCTACAACGCGGTGGTTTCCTGTTGTCAGCCGTATCGCCGGTGATCATGGCGCCGGCCCAGGTGGTCGGAGGCAATGGGAACTGGCGAACGATCGTGCAGGGTGTCGATACCTACTACCAGCTGATTCGTGACTGGGAGGTTTCTTCAGGTACGTTTTTCGATGTCTCCGACGTTCGCTCAAAGAAAAAAGTTGCGGTGATCGGCGCCACCGTGGCAAGTCAACTGTTTCCCGGCTCCGATCCGGTCGGGCAGCGAATTCAGCTCCGCAACGTACCGTTTGAGATCGTCGGTGTACTTGCCGAAAAAGGCCAGACCGCCGAGGGCAATGACCAGGACGACACCGTCCTTGCCCCGTACACGACGGTTCAGACCAGGCTCGCAGGCAGGATGTTCATCGCTCAGATTCTCGCCAGCACCTCGTCGCCTGACGACATGCCTGCTGCACAGAAAGAGGTCGCCGAGATTCTCCGGGAAACTCACGCCCTTGCGGACTGGGAGGATGACGATTTCACCGTACGAAACCAGACCGATCTCGCCGAGACTGCCGAGGGGACGACACAGGTCATGACCTTCCTGCTCGCTGCCATCGCCAGCATCTCCCTGCTGGTTGGGGGGATCGGCATCATGAACATCATGCTGGTGTCAGTCACTGAGCGAACCAGGGAGATCGGCCTTCGAATGGCTGTGGGAGCTCGCGGCAGCGATGTACTCGTCCAGTTCATGATCGAGGCCGTGGTGATGAGCGTCCTGGGTGGCGTGATCGGAGTTGCGGGGGGTGCGGCTGCCGCCTTGGCCCTGGCACGAGTCACGGGATGGGGTGTGGCTATCTCACCCGAAACAGTTGTCCTTGCCCTCGTCTTTGCTGCAGCGGTCGGCGTGTTTTTCGGATTCTACCCAGCTCGGCGTGCTGCCGCTCTCCATCCCATCGAGGCCCTTCGATTCGAATGAAGGCGGCCGTCACCAGCGGTGTGGAAGACCACGAAGAGGTGGTAGAGGTTTGAGACACAGTACACTTGTGTGCTGATGAAGATCGTACACACTGGAGATCCAGGAATCCTGTCGCTGCGATCCGATGTGGTCGGTTGCGTTGTCCTTGCAGGTCTGCTCTTGATCGTGGGTGGGGGACTTACTCTTGCATTCGCCCTCGACATGATTCCCATCGACGCTTCGTTCAACCCGGATTTGGAAAATATTGTGCTGGCGGCCGGCGCCTTGGGTGTGATGCTCGGCCTGATCTTCGTCGGCGGCCGAAGCGGCAAGATCTTCGACTCCCGCCGGCAGTCGCTGATCTCCTGGTCGGGGCTTTTTGTCCCGATGCGACACAAAGAACACCGTCTGGAGGGCTATTCGACGGTCGTTCTGGTCAAGGAGATCCATCGCAGCAAGAATTCGTCGACCCCACTTTTTCCGGTTCGGCTCGAGAGCAGTGCTGCCGAGGCCTTGAAGATCGACACCTGTACCGACTATCTCAAGGCCCGACGCCTTGCTGAGGTGGTAGCTAAAGTGATGCGCCTGCCGTTGACCGACTCGACCTCATGCAAAACACTGACCCGCGAACCCGACCGTCTTGACGAAAGCCTGCGTGACCGTATGCGCCGCCTCGGTGAGAGGATCGAGGTATCGCCACGCCCTCACACCATGCATTCCAAGGCTCAGGTCAATTCCAGTGAGGTCGTCGTCGACTTTCCAGGTATGAGCGCCAAGGCCCGTTTGATCATGAATGTCGTCGTCATCGGCCTGGTTCTGGGCCTGGGCGGGTTTTTCTTCGGTGCCCAAATGATCATCGATGCAAAGAGCCAGTGGTCCGAGAACTGGCCGATGCTGCTCTTTGCTGGATTATTCGTTCTGATTCCACTCTCCGTCTTTCTCGGCAAAATACGACATTTCAATCGGCCGGTACGGGTCAAGGCCAATCGAGTTGCCTTGATTGTCACCGAGGGCAGGAAGACAACCGAAATTCCCGGTGACGAACTCGAAGAATTATCGATCTCAGGGCTCGATATCAGCCAGCTCTTCCAGACCCAGCCCGACGGCAGCCTCATCGTCGATCCCAATCGACTCGACAGCCCAGAGGGCGTGGCCCACTCCGCTCTACACGGCGGGCCGCCGACGATCCCGCCGGTTCTCGCCGGAATCGTCAGAACCCTCGGGGCATTTTCGCCCAAAAGGCTGTCGATCCTCGCCCGCAGCGATCGTGCCTCGGTCAGTTTCGGGGCCGGCCTTGGCTCCGACGAGATCACCTACCTCTATTTGGCAATCATGAAAGTGATGGTTGATTAGGTACTCATCCTTGATGGGTCGGGCTCGATGTGGGGTCAGGTCGAGGGCGTCACGAAGATTGAGATCGCCAAAAAAACCCTCACAAAGATCAACCGCTCAATCAAGCGTGCAGTCGAAGAGATCCGAATGGAGGAGGCGGCGAGTACGATCGTGCTGGTGTCGGACGGTGAGGAGGCCTGCCTGATTGAGTGCCCTTCACACTCCTGGTGCATGGTGAGCAAGCGCCAACCCTTGGATCGAGGCTATTCTGTCGTGTTTGTGCATGATTCTGCCGTGAAAATGCAACAGAATGGACCAAATTGGCCCTATATTGGTTGTGTGAATAATGAGTCACCTTTGGAAGGAGCCAGAATATGAACCGACACCAACAGGCGAGGGATTGCCGTCGTTCGAATCTTTTGGGGTCCTTCGGGCCACCGGGGTTGGTCTGCGGCACCGGTACGATTGCATTTGTCATCATACTTCTGTGTGGCGCCTCAGTTTCCGCTCTGAATTCTGAGCCGGTTCAAGTCAGCACACGAGCCAACATCCTCCAGGCTCATCTGGATTTCCATGCCGGGACCGGCAATCTCTTTGCCGTGCTTATGAACCAGGATTTAGGGGTTTGGAATTGGCTGGTCAATATTTCAACCGACAATGGTGCAACCTGGACCGAGACGTATCAGTGGCAATCCACAATCGCGCTCCCGGACATCAGCGCAGTCGTGGCGGGGGACTACTTGTATGTTGCCTACCCGTCTCTTTTGAACATGGAATCTGGGAGGATTGCAAGATTTGCCGCCGCCGACGGCACGAGGGATATGACGTTTGGTGGTGTGGGTTCGATTGAGGTCTTCGATGCCGGTGACGAACAGATTACAGAGGTGGCGTTGGCGAGCAGTGCGGACCAGAACGATACCCGTCTCTACTATTTCGCTACCCAGAGTGATTACTCCCTGCGCTACGCCTGGACCAATCAGGAAGGTGGTGCCGGCACCACCCCCTGGAGCGAGATTGCCACCGGCGTGACCACGGCAAACCACAGCCTCGATGCAACCTTTGCCGAAAACTCGTCAACCTTTCTGTATGTCGCCTACGAAGGGCTTGATGGAGATCTGCACATCTGGCGGCGGGTTTCTCCCGGCACCTCGGATGTTGCGGATCTTGGGGTGACACCGCGGGACTCAATCCGGATGTCGGCCTTCGAAGACACCGTTGTAGTGCTTTACGACGACCAGGTCGCAGCAGATCGAGGCATCAAATATATAATGTCCACCGACGCCGGTGACAGCTGGGAGCCGGAATCCTCCCTGACTGCAATGGACAACTACACATCCCCCGCGGTCACCTTGCGCAACGGCGGCGGTGTCGCCGCGGTGTACCACGATGTCACGACCCCCGACTGGCCTGCTTTGACTCAGAAAGACTATGCCGACGGCGCTTGGTCACCACCGATCGATTGCGGGTTTCCCGGACTCTCGACAGGATCCTTCTCCGATATCGAGTGGCTTCCATTCGGCGATTACGGCGTGCTGTTGGTCGGCTCGGGAACCTCGAGTCGGAATGCCTTCTTCGCCCTGCCGCTCTTGGTGTTCGGCGACGGCTTCGAAAGCGGTGACGACGCTCAATGGTCCGAACCATTCGCCCTGCGGTAGTTGTCGGGCGGGGTGCGCTATCTCCTTTCGGTGTTTTCGCATGAGGATCGCCCACACGTCTCACCGGCCGTCGAAGCTCACCTGACAACGCTGGAATCCAGGCCTTGAAGGTGTATTCTCTATCAAGGCGACGTCAGGCCTCTGGCCGGCCCGTATTGAACATGCGCAAATTGCACTTCTCATCTCTTGTACTGACCGGTTTCTTGATACTGGTGGCAGGTCTCCCTGATTCGACGCCGGCAGCGGCCCAACTGATGCCTCCCATGATCGTAAGTCCGATCACCGAGGATACGATCAAAATCGACGGTCTTCTTGATGAGGCTGCATGGCGCGGTGCAGGTGTGATCTCAGAGCTGACACAACAGGATCCCCACCCTGGGGAATTGACGCCCTATCACACCGAAGTCCGAATCCTGGTCGATCAGCACTCTCTCTATGTGGCCTTCATCTGCCACGATCCTGAACCGACAGGGATTGCCGTCCACACCATGCAGCGGGACGGAAATCTCTTCGGGGATGACACCGTAGCGGTCGTTTTGGATACCACTGGAGATGGCCGCCGGGGCTACCTCTTTCGGGTCAATTCTGCAGGCGCCCGGTTGGACGGACTGATCGCGGGGCCAGAGTCCTTCTCAGCCGACTGGGACGGGATCTGGGATGCCCGAACCCGGCGCACCCCGGACGGATGGACGGCTGAAATACGGATTCCAACACAAACGCTTCGTTTCACCTGGGGACTCGACCGCTGGGGCTTCAATGTGGAACGCTTCATCGCCCGCGAGCGAATGACCCTTCGCTGGTCAAGCCCCACGCTGGATTCCCGCCTGGTGGATCTGCAGCGTGCCGGAGTCTTGGCCGGAGTGGGAGATCTTCGCCAGGGACTGGGCCTCAGCATCAGCCCCTTCGGTCTGATCCGGTCGGAGCGTGATTTCGAGACCGACGAGACAATCTTTGACGGTGATGTCGGAGGGGACATTACCTGGAATGTGACCCGGGACCTGACGAGTTACTTGACGATCAATACCGATTTCGCCGAAACCGAAGTGGACACCCGGCAGATCAATCTGACACGCTTCCCCCTCTTCTTCCCCGAAAAGCGATCCTTCTTCCTGGAGGGTTCGGACCTTTTTGAGTTTGGCCTCGGGGCCGGCCACGAATTTATCCCATTCTTCTCACGGCGGGTGGGTCTTTTCGAGGGAGAACAAATTCCCATCCTTGCAGGGGTAAAGCTCCTGGGACGTATCGGTCCGTGGAGCGTCGGTTTGCTGGACACCGTGATGGATGAAACCCGGGAAACCGACACAAGCAATCTCTTTGCCGGCCGGGTGACCTACGATTTCAACGAGCACCTGACGGTTGGCACGATCGTCACCGACGGTGACCCCGAGGGGGCTCGGGACAACACTCTGATCGGGCTGGACGCCGTGTGGCGTACCTCAACCTTCATGGGTGACAAGAATTTCTCCGTCGGCGCCTGGGCCGCTTCGAGCCAGGGAGATCTGGCCGACGGCGCCCGAACAGGGTGGGGGCTCAAAGTGGACTATCCCAACGATCTCTGGGATGTCTTTTTGATCGTCAAGGAATTTGGTGATGCCCTGGATCCGGCTCTGGGTTTTCTGCCCCGCCCCGGAACCCGGTGGTACCAGGGAGGTGGCTCCTACCAACCTCGGCCAGCCTCAGATGGTGCTTTCGGCTGGGCCCGACAGTTCTATTTTGAGTTTTACAATACCTACGTGACGGACCTTGACGGGAATGTGGAGTCTTGGAGGGTCTTCACCGCGCCCCTCAATGTGCAACTTGAGAGCGGCGAACACATAGAAGCCAACGTCGTACCGCAGTTCGAGTATCTGGCGGAACCCTTCGAGGTGGCCGACGGGGTCGTGATCCCAGGCGGCGCCTACCACTTCACCCGCTACCGCGTGGAGGCACAGACCTCCAGGCATCGGTCCTGGCGTGTGGGTGCAGAGTATTGGTTTGGGGATTTTTTTACCGGAGACCTGCAACAGTTGGAGACATTCGTGACATGGACCTCCCCCAGCGGTCGGCTGCAAACGGAGATCTCCGGTGAAAACAACTTCGGCCATTTGCCCGAGGGTGATTTCATCCAGCGTCTCTGGCAGTTCAAGCTGGTCTGGGCCTTCACTCCGGATTTGATTCTCTCCAGCTACTCGCAGTACGACTCCGACAGCAGGGAAGTCGGTCTGAACAACCGGTTTCGGTGGACGATCCGGCCCGGTCGGGACCTCTTTGTTGTCTGGAACCATGGATGGAAGCGCCCGGTAGGGACGCGAGGAGACTGGTCCCTGCATCCGGTCGATGACAGCCTGGTTGTCAAACTCAGGTGGACCTGGCGATGGTAAGCGCGCTGTCAGCTCTCAGCTTAGCTACTTGCAATACTCCGACCGTCACGATGCGGGGCGGGAGCCCCGCGCTCCCACATGCAGTCCCAGCGCCCCCCTTGCCTTTCCTTTTTGCGCCTTTTTGTGGCTATTTTTCGCTCTTTGTGTCGTTCCCCTCGATTATTGCAAGCGCCAGAGCTGCCATTTGGCGTGTGCCTGGGTTCCGGCTTCGCAGGGTTGGTTCTGATTCATAATGGAGCCGTGTTCCCGTGGAGGAATTATGGGATTATTTGACAAGCTGTTGAAACCAAATATCACCAAGCTCGAGAGCCACGGAGATATCGAGGCTTTGGCAAACCTGGTGGAGTCCGACGATCGCCGGGACCTTCGTATCACTGCGATCGAGGCGTTGGCAAGAATTGGCGGCCCCAAAACCACCGATCGCTTGGTGAGGACTCTTGGCTCTGACGATGCGGACGTTGCCGGATCAGCGGGAAAAGCAATCGCAGGGTTCGGACTGGCAGCCGGGTCTGCACTGGTTGGGGCTTTGGACGGTCCGGGAGGTGAGGCCGCCAAGCGCCTTCTCTTGAATCTCGGCGATGAGGCCGTCGAGGTGTTGCGCGGCGCCTGCTCCGATCAGGACGAGGCAATCAGGCTTCAAGCCCTCGGCACCCTGGTCGATCTGGACGCCGGACTAGACAATGATGAGGTCCGAGAGAGCCTCTTCAGGGCCCTGCTCGCCGCTCTGGGTGACCGATCGGCCGAATGCCGGGTATTTGCGGCCACACGGCTTGAGGCCCTGGGAAACCCCAAAGCGGGCCGCGCTCTCGCCTCACAGCTCAAGGACGGGGATGACACCGTGCGCACCGCCTGCCGGCATGCCCTGCTGGCGATCGGTGAGCCGGCCGTTCCCTACCTTCTCGATGCCCTTGCGGACCGCAATATGAACTCCCGACGGCTCGCCGCAGAACTGCTCGGTGAGGTCTGCGGCGGTAAAGTTACCGTCGACAGTCAGAGGGTTGCCCTGCTGGGACTGATCGACCGGGCCTCGGACGGCAATGCTGAGATCGCTGCGGCGGTACACCGGGCGCTCGAGGCAATTCCCAGTGATGCCGTGATCACCGAACAACTCGAATGGTTGGCCGACCCGGAGCGGTCAGATCACGAGGAGATCGAGGAGTTTCTCGCACAGATGCTGGAACACGGCGGATTTTCGCCAGAGGCAATAAAGCGAATCGCCGAGAACATGAGCAGGGCCGAGGCCGACAGAGTCGGGGCCTCATACTCTCTCGCCGACGGGTCCTGAAGTACAGTGTGGCTGTGAAGACGCAACCTGATCTCAGAGCTTTCCGGTGGGACATCCTGTTGCCCACGGCCGCGGCAACCGTTGCTGTGTTGCTGATCGGTTTGGCCGGCCTCGCGGGATACGCTTTCAAGCAACGAGAGGCATTCGCTCTGGACGGGCGAGTTCTTGGGTTGGCGCATCGCATTGAGAGCCTTCTGAGGGAGGTCGATCAGGGCGCCGAGCAGGAGGCCTTGGATTCGCTGTGGCAGGAGGACTATCGTCCAGTCATCGCCCTGAGCCTCAAGGATGGACAAGGTCAACCTCTGGCTCGAGTCGGAATTGCCGACTCGGGCCTGGAAACCCGGGTGATCGAACTCTTCGTCGGACCGAACGGTGGGCCTCGAGGCCGGCCGTGGGATACCGATTCCTCCAGAACCCCGGGACAGCCCCATGGCCGAAGAGGACGACGCACCCTTGAGCTGTTCTTGAGCCCAGGCGCCGGTGTGCCCCCACTTCCCATCCGATTTCTCCTGCCATTCTCCGTCGTGGTCGGACTCGGGCTCTTCGCCCTGGCGGTTCTCGGGGGCCGGCTGCTGATCCGGCAGCAATACGAGGCGGAAGTGGAAAGTGATCGACGCCGATTGCAGGCTCTGGGCCGGGCCGGGGCCGGGTTGGCACACCAGTTGCGCAACCCTCTGGCGACGATCAAGGGTTCGGCGCAGTTGCTTGAGGAAAGTCTCGATGAGATCGAAGTCCGGGAACGGGCGGGGGCGATCATCACCCAGGCCGATCGCATGGACCGCATGCTCAGCACGCTCCTGGATTTCGCACGTCCCCCGGCGCCGGAAGTTTCTACTGTTGATCTTTGCCACGCCCTGTCGAATCTGACCCGGGAGGTGGGCCGGGTCCGAGTGGATGTGCCGTCATCGACTACGGTTGAAGTTGATCCTGACCATCTCGACCATATTGTCGAAAACCTGCTCTCGAATGCCGTGTTGCATTCTCCCGATGATTCGGTGGTTAAAATCTCCGCGCACGCCATCGGTGATCAGGTGGAGATTCAAATTTCCGATCGAGGCCCAGGCCCCGGCGACGATCCGGAGGAGCTCTTTCAGCCATATGTGACCCACCGGCCCAACGGTGCCGGTCTCGGGTTGACGATTGCGAGGACCTTGGCCGAGGCGAACGGGGGGCGCTTGACCCTGGTTTCCCGACAGGGTGGCGGAACCACTGCTGTCCTGGCACTCCCCGCAGAAGGTAAGGACCTATGATGCCGACGATTCTTGTCGTCGATGACGACGGTGCTTTCCGGTCCCTGGTGATCGACATTCTGAAAGGAAGGGACTACCGGTTGCTGGAAGCCGCGGACGCCGAGGCGGCGTTGGCAATTCTAAGCCACGAAAAGGTAGACCTGGTTCTGACCGATCAGCAGATGCCGGGCATCAGTGGATTGGAACTGACTCGAAGGGTCCTGGCCGCGGCCGATCCTCCGTCGGTCATCTTGATGACGGCCTTCGGAAGGATTTCCCACGCGATGGAGGCTGTGCGGCTGGGCGCAACCGATTATCTGACCAAACCCCTGGAGAGCCCCGGGGCTCTGCGAAACCTGGTTTCGAGAACTCTGGGAGAGCGAGAAAGCCCAGCCGACGATGGCAAATTCTTGACTCGAGACCCCGCGACCCTCGAAATGCTGACGATTGCCGATCGGACCGCCGTGACCGATGCAACCGTGTTGATCACTGGGGAATCAGGAACCGGCAAGGAGGTATTGGCGCACCGAATCCATGACAGGTCGAATCGCAAGCCTGGGCCGTTCGTTGCCGTCAACTGCGCTTCCATTCCCGAGACCCTGGCAGAGAGTGAGTTCTTTGGTCACGAGAAAGGAGCCTTCACCGGCGCCGACGCCCAGCGAGCGGGACGCTTCGAACAGGCGGACGGCGGCACACTCTTTCTCGACGAGATCGGAGAACTGCCCGAAGGCATGCAGGCCAAGTTGTTGCGGGTCCTCGAAGACCGCAAGGTCGAGCGGATCGGAGGGCGGCGACCGGTGGCCGTCGATTTTCGCCTGATCGCTGCCACCAACCGAATCCTGGGAGATGAGGTCGAGGCCGGGCGTTTTCGAAAAGACCTGCTCTATCGGATCGACGTCATCCGCCTTGAGATCGCCCCTCTGAGCCAACGGCCGTCGGATGTCCAGTTGCTGGCGGAGACGCTGATCAAGACCGTTGCCCACCGGTTGGGACTTCCGGAACGAGGCTTGAACCCCGGGGCGATCGAGGTTCTCACTACTCACTCCTGGCCGGGCAACGTTCGGGAGCTGAGGAATGTGCTCGAACGCGGCCTGATCCTGGCGCAGGGACAGACGATCGGCCCCGAGCACCTGCCCAGGTTCGAATCGAGCAACGATCCAGGTCCCGGACAGACTCCGGCCCTGTCTCTGGTCGACCGCGAACGGCAGGCGATCCTCGAGGCCCTCGAACGGGCTCAGGGCAACCGCGAAGAAGCGGCGAAACTCCTGGGAATCTCCGTTAGGACTCTCTACAACCGCCTCAAGGATTACAACATCCGGTAGGAACCGGCACCCGGTCCGGAGGTCCGGCCACGGCGAAGCCGTGGGGACTCCGAAGGAGTCCTGTGCGGGCTAGGAACCGACGCCAGGCCGAAGGCCTGCCGAGCCGAAGGCTCGGACCCGCGAAGCGGGTAGCGTGGGCTAGGAACCGACGCCCGGCTCTCCACAATGGGCCTGCCGGATTTCCGATGGGATGTTGTGGCCGCGGGCGTCCCCGCCCGCTGGGGCTGTCAGCTCCCCACAATAGGTTCCTTCAGGTTTCACTTTCAGAGCTAATCGCTTACAACCGATGCCCAATAGCGACCCGGTGGGCCGGCCTTCCGCTTGCTGGTTCCGGCTTCGCCAATTTTTTTGTCTGCACGGCCTGCACGGTCTGCACGGCCACTGCAGGATCTGCAGCCACGAGGCTGCAGTTTCCGGGCATCAAGAGGGCCTACCGACGAAAAAGCCTGCCCTGACGGCCTTTTTGAAGAATTCAGCTGGTTGGCACGCCCCTTGCTAGTACCTGAAGCGACGCGGCAAACACCGCGAACACAAGGAGGCCCCCAATGACCAAGACCTATCGCAATACCATCATCACAACCAGCGCCATTCTGCTGATCGCACTGGTAGTTTCATTGCCTGCAGAAGCCCAACGCCGAGGCGGCGGGCGAGCCGGGGGTACGGGCGATTGTGCCGGTATCGTGGCGGACTACACCGATCAGCTGGAAATGAGTCCCCTCAGCCAGGGAGACATCGACGGGCTCAATCTGATGCGGGAAGAAGAGAAACTGGCCAGGGACGTCTACCTGACTCTCGGAGAGCGCTGGTCTATGCCGATCTTCTTCAATATCGCCCGTGCAGAGCAACGGCACATGGACCGGGTCCTTTCGGTCATGGATCTCTATGAGATCACTGACCCGATCATCGATGATACCGTTGGCGTCTTCGTCGACCAGCACCTAGCCGATCTCTACACTACCCTGGTTGACCTGGGCTCTCAGTCACTGGTTGACGGCCTGATCGTCGGCGCAACCATTGAGGACCTCGACATTTTTGACCTCAATGAGCTGATCGATATCGGCACCAACGATCACATGCTCTTTGCCTGGCAGAATCTCGTAAAGGGTTCCAGAAATCACCTGCGGGCATTCATGTCTGCCCTCACTGCCCAAGAGGGTGTTTATATGCCCCAGTACCTCGACCAAGAGACTTTTGACGCGATTCTCGAGACCGACATGGAGCGCGGCGTGGTCTACGACGCCAACGGTGAGGTTCTCGCGAACTGTGGCGGCATGGGTGGAGGTCGCGGCGGCCGAGGCAATGGACAGGGTGGCAACGGATCCGGTGGTGGCCAGGGCGGTCAGGGCGGCTCTGGATCTGGCGACTGTGACGGCAGTGGTTCCGGCGGGAACCAGGGTGGCCCGGGTTCAGGCGACTGTGACGGCAGCGGCAATCCCTGAAGCTTAACGATTCAATCATCTGGCCGGCTGCGATGCAGCCGGCTTTTTTTGTGATCGAAAGCGCGCGCAACTGCTATTGTCTCCCTGATGCGACACGACTTTGGCTCGCTTGCGCTCTCCTCGACGCTTCTCACTGTGGTTGCTGAACTCGGTTATGAGAAGTTGACGCCCATTCAGGCTCAGGCCATTCCTGTGCTCCTGCAGGGCAAGGATCTGATCGGTCAATCAAAAACAGGCAGCGGGAAAACCGCCGCGTTTGCATTGCCCATCCTTGAACAACTCGACCTGGAGAAGCGCTCGCTCAAGGCTCTGGTGCTCTGCCCCAGCCGGGAACTGTGCGCACAAGTGGCCCGCGAGATCCGGAGGCTTGCATGCAGGCACCCTGGGCTTCAGGTGCTGACGGTTGCCGGAGGTGAACCCTTCAGGCGCCAGGCGAGCGCGCTTGAGCGGGGAGTTCACGTGGTCGTCGCCACGCCGGGGCGCATGCTCGATCATTTACGGCGACGCACCATCCGTGTTCATACGGTAACAACAGTGGTACTCGATGAGGCTGACCGAATGCTCGACATGGGTTTTCATGACGACATTGAAAAGATCCTCACCGCGTTACCCAAAAGACGGCAGACGGCATTTTTCTCCGCGACCTTTCCAAGGACGATCGAGGTGATGAGCCGCACCTTCCAGCACGGTGCGGTGCGGGTGACGATCGATGACGGGGAAGAAGCGGCGCCCGACATTCGTCAGCTCTTGCTGATGACGGAACCCGAGACGAGAGTGCGTGATCTGCGATGGTTGCTCGCGAATCACGCCCACGAATCGGCTTTGATCTTCTGCAACTTCAAGGCCACGGTAAAAGAACTGACCCACACGTTATCTTCGGCGGGCGTCAGCGCCGACTGCCTCCATGGTGATCTGGAGCAGTTCGAAAGGGACCGGGTGATGGCCAGGTTTCGCAACGAGAGCATTCGCATTCTGATTGCGACCGACGTTGCGGCGCGAGGTATCGACGTTGTGGACCTCGACCTGGTGATCAACTACGAATTGCATTCGCAACCGGAGGTCTACATTCACCGCATCGGTCGTACGGGACGCGCCGGCAAACAGGGGCTCGCCATTTCCTTTGCCTCGATCCGTGAGCAACCAAAGATCGACGCCATTGAAAAACTGACGGGTAGCCGGCTTGAGCGTTTGGTGCGTGATGCGAGTGCCGATGTTGATACTGAGGCGCTCCCCAACCCGTTGGAGCGCGACGCACGCATGGCGACGATTCAGATTTCGGGGGGCCGAAGGGACAAGGTCCGTCCTGGAGACATCTTGGGCGCCCTCACAGGAGAGGCCGGAGGCTTAAATGCTGCGGATATCGGCAAGATCGAGATCCACGAACGCCTGTCCTACGTGGCCGTCTCGAAGACCGTCAGCCAGGCGGCTGTGGAGAGCCTCAATGAAGGGCGCATCAAGGGCAAACGGTTTCGTGCCTCAATTATTTAGCCCGGCACCCGCATATGGCACTGGTGGTCGTGAAGGCTATTGAGCGGTATCCGTCCATACATCTGATTTTGGGTACCACGTTTCGCATTGCGACATTAGCGTCGTGACCGGGATAGGCATCAGTGCCGAAAAGATGATGGGTTCCTGAAAGTGTCCCCTTTTGATTGTACCCTTCAGGCCTGGCCTGGCCCGCCTGGACTCAGATTCTACCTACCTGAACTTGTGCCCGACATCAAGACGGGGTGGGGCGAGGAGTTACCATTAAAAAACCGCCAAAGCCAAGATCCACAATCAAACAGCAGATCGTTCCTCACGGCCAAAACGGCACAAAATAGACCAAGACGGTTTCATTCAGACCTCAAACCGCCAAACGCGCACAACTCTGTAATCCCCACATTCAAAACAGATAGAGACCACATCTCAACCTGGAACGGGAATTGCTAATGACCTTTCCGAGTTTACCCAAACCGTAACCTGTTCGACTAAGGACTCATACTCTCAAGGGGAAGAGCCTGTTCCAAACGGAGGAAAGATGTTCAAGAAAATTCTGTTACTCGCACTGACACTGGTCACCATCACGCTGCCGCTCGAGGCAGCCGAACAAAAACTCGAGTTGGATCTCGAAGCGACGGCGGTGACCTTCACCCTCGGCAGCACGATGCACACTGTAGACGGCATCATGCACCTCTCAGAGGGAACCGTCGTTTTTGACCTCGAAAGCGGCGAAGCCTCAGGCCGCATGGTTTTCGACGCGCCGATGACCGAGACAGGAAACGAAAAACGCGACAAGAAGATGCACAAGAAGGTCCTCGAGAGCGCGGTCTTCCCGGAGATCATCTTCACGCCCGAGTTGATCGAGGGCACACTGGCCGAGAATGACAGCAATGAGCTGACGCTTCGCGGAATGGTCTCGATCCATGGTTCGGAACACCCCATCACCCTGAAGGCCAAGGTCGAGCGAACGGGCCAGAAGATCTCGGCAACATCCTCACTGACGATCCCCTTCGTCGAGTGGGGCATGCACGATCCCAGCGTTTTTGTCTTTCGCACCGACAAGTCGGTCGAGGTCTCGCTCCAGATCCACGGTATCCTGAACGACTGAGCCTGGAGATTGAATTGAATATTGCATCTGTCGGGAGTGCACTCCCACCCCATTTCTACGACCAGGAGACTCTCCTGGCTGCCCTGCGGGCCAACTGGACCCAACGACACCACAATGTCGATCGACTGGAGGCGCTCCATCGCAACGTCCTGGTCGGTGGACGCCATCTCGCCCTGCCGATCGAGGAATACGACAATCTCAAGACCTGGGGCGATTCCAACGACGCCTGGACGCGGGTCGCCCAGGATGTCGGAGAAACGGCGATTCTCAGGGCGCTGGAAAAGGCTGGACTCGGAGTCGACGATGTCGATGCCCTGATCTTCGTCACCGTCACCGGCGTGGCCACACCGTCAATCGACGCCCGGTTGATGAACCGGCTTCACCTGCCGCCACGGGTCAAACGAATGCCGATCTTCGGCCTCGGCTGTGTCGCCGGGGCGGCGGGAATCGCCCGAGCTGCCGATTACGTTCGGGCCTATCCTGACCAGGTGGCAGTCCTCTTGTCGGTTGAGCTGTGTTCTTTGACGCTTCAACGGCAAGATCTCTCGATCCCCAATCTGATTGCTTCCGGACTGTTCGGTGACGGCGCTGCCGCCGCGGTCGTCGTTGGCGCCGAACGACGGGCCGACGGTCCACAGGTCATCGACTCTCGCTCTATCTTCTATCCCGACAGTGAAGAGGTGATGGGCTGGGATATTTCGGAGTCCGGGTTCAAGATCGTTCTTTCCGCCGGCGTTCCCGAGGTGGTCAAGCACTATCTGGGTCGGGACGTCGATGCATTCCTTGACGACCACGGCCTGAGCCGCTCGGATATTCGATCGTGGGTTTCCCATCCCGGAGGCCCCAAGGTATTGACGGCCATGGAGGAGGCGCTTGAATTGCCCGATGGGGCCCTGGATGTCACGTGGAACAGCCTGCGATCAGTGGGCAACCTCAGCTCAACCTCGGTCTTGATGGTCCTGGAAGATACGATGAGCGACCACCGCCCCGAGCCCGGAAGCCTGGGTCTGATGCTTGCCATGGGCCCGGGATTCTGCTCCGAACTGGTACTGCTTCGATGGTAGGCGCCGTCGACACCCGGATCTTTTTCACCATCATCGTCGGCCTGGTGGCCGCAGAGCGCATCTTCGAGCTTGTGCTGTCTGAGCGCAACGCCCGCCGCACTCTGGGCCGAGGCGGGATTGAGCACGCCCAACCCATCCACTGGCTGGTCGTCATTTTCCACACTCTGTG
Source organism: Thermoanaerobaculales bacterium (assembly GCA_029932545.1). Classification (GTDB taxonomy): domain Bacteria; phylum Acidobacteriota; class Thermoanaerobaculia; order Thermoanaerobaculales; family Sulfomarinibacteraceae; genus DAOWGJ01. The sequence continues at coordinate 15,749 of JAOZPW010000021.1, forward strand.
GATTGTGGCAATGCCGCTCGAGGTATGGCTCTTTGATCGACAGTGGATTCCCCTCCTCGCCGGAGTCTGCTTCTTTCTCGTGGTGGCATGCATGATCCTGCGGTACTGGGCCGTGACGACCCTTGGCGATCGATGGAATACCCGCATCATCACAGTCTCCGGCGAACGACCCGAAACCGGCGGACCATTCAGACTCTTTCGTCACCCCAATTATGTGGCGGTCTCTGTGGAACTGTTCGCTCTGCCGTTGTTACACGGCGCCTGGTTGACCGCCGCCATTCTCGGCACGATCAATTCAGTCCTCATCCTCATCAAGGCCCGCGCGGAAGACACAGCGCTGGAAAATACGCCATGAACGATGCCTTCATCCTCGCCGGCATCCGAGATGTCGCTCGCAAGCATGTTGGATGGGAGGGACCCATCGAGCCGGACATGCGTCTGGTCGAAGACCTCTCTCTGGATTCCATCAAGCTGCTGACCCTGGCGATCGAGGTGGAAAACCGCTTCCAGATCTGCCTTGACCCGGAGAGGGATCACGAGCTGATCACCGTACGGGATCTCGTTGCGGCCATCAGCCACCAAATTTCCGACACGCAAAAACCGGAAGAAGAAAACAGCCACAGAGACACAGAGGACACAGAGTGAGAAACACGGACACAGAAACGCAAAGGCGCGATGGCACAATGACGCAAAGGGGTTTCTTTCGGAGGCACGTTGAGCAATAACCTCAATACCATGCTCGACCGGGCAGCGAAAATCCCCGGACACGGCCTTCGGCTGCTGGATCGCTCAGAGCGGGAGACCTGGCTGTCCTGGTCGGACGTCCGAATGCGCGCCGGCCGGGTCTGCGGCAGTCTTCGCCGGCTCGGCATCAAACCCGGCGAACGAGTCGCCTTGATCTACCCGACAGGTCCCGCGTTCTTCGACGCCTTCTTCGGAATCCTCCTGGCGGGCGCCGTTCCGGTGCCCCTCTACCCTCCGGTCAGACTCGGCCGATTGACCGAATATCACGGACGTACGGCTCGCATGCTCCAAGCGGTCGATGCCCGCCTGGTCCTCAGCGATCGATGGGTTGGGCGTATCCTCGGCCGAACAATCGCTCTCGCCCGGCCCGCCCTCGGTTGCCGGAACCTCGATGAACTGGAAGATTCGACTCTGGGTCCTGTCGATATAGCCACCGACGCCCTGGCCCTGGTGCAGTTTTCCTCCGGAACAACGGTCGACCCCAAACCGGTCGCCCTCTCGCATCGCGCCCTGTTATCCCAGACAATGACCCTCAACTCGTTCTGGCCTGAGACGTCGACGGAGAAACAATCCGGTGTCAGCTGGCTTCCCCTCTATCACGACATGGGCCTGATCGGCTGTGTTCTTCCGGCCCTCGAGCGGCCGACAACCTTGACGTTGATTCCGCCGGAGGTCTTTGTCACTCGGCCGGCCGTCTGGCTGCAGACGATCTCCCGCTACCGCGCCACGATCTCCCCCGCACCGAACTTTGCTTACGGCCTCTGCGTCGACAAGATTACCGATGAAGACCTCGAGGGTGTTGACCTCGGATCATGGAAAGTGGCCCTCAACGGCGCCGAGCCCGTGGCGCCAGGAGTTCTGCGCGCATTTCTGAAACGCTTCGGGCCCTACGGTTTCGCCGCCGAGGCCTTGACTCCGGTCTACGGCCTTTCGGAGGCGGCCCTTGCTGTGACCTTTTCCGATCTCGATCGGGTCTTCAAAACGACCCGTTTCGATCGCCACAACCTCGCTGCCAACGGTACGGCGAAGACAACCCCCGACGGCATCGAGTTGGTTTCCGTCGGTCGACCCCTACCAGGTTTCGATATCCGGATAGTAAATGATAACCGTGAGAAAATTTCTTCACATCAGGTAGGCCGAGTGCATGTCCGTGGACCGTCTTTGATGGAGGGCTACCTTGGATGTCCGGAGGCTACCGCCCAAGCCCTGCGAGACGACTGGCTCGATACCGGCGACCTGGGCTTTCAATACGAAGACGAACTCTATCTGACGGGCCGAGCCAAGGACTTGCTCATTCTGCGCGGACGCAACCATGCTCCATCCGAGGTCGAACAGGCCGTTGATACAGTCGAGGGGGTGCGCACCGGGTGCGCCGTGGCCGTCAGCCACCTCGAGGAAGGTGCCGACGGCGAAGTCCTCCTGGTCTTTGTCGAGGCGCGCGGCGGCACCTCGGGCGCCAGCCATCACACTATTGGTATTTCCTGCACCCAGGCCATTCTTGCCGCCACCGGCCTCCACGCCGAACGAGTGGTTGTCCTTGAACCCGGCACCCTTCCCCGAACCTCTTCAGGCAAGCTCCGTCGCCAGGAAACGCTGCGACTCCACCTCTGTGGTGAACTCACTCCCGCCAACCCGGTGACGCCGCTCCGAGTGGCCGGGGCCATGGCACAATCGGCCGTGGCCTACGCACGACTCAACTGGGACACCCGTGGGCAGAAGAGCTAGGGCGGCAAGGACGGGGGTTGGCAGCTATCGGCTTGGTCGTATGCAAAATTCACCACAGAGACACAGAGTACACAGAGGAACACAGAGGGCAGGCCCAAGGCGCTCCGGGCGTCCGCCCGCCCGCTGTGCGGGCTCACCTGATGACCAGCCCGTCGCCTCGTGCACAAGCGTCCCGTTCGACGGGCCGGCCATCAGAACGCGGGTTTCACCCGCTTGGGCGGACCACGCCGACAAATGTGCTCTTCGAGGGGCTCAAACAGCGTGCGCCCGAGTCCGGCAGCACGCGAAGCGTGTCAGGCAGAGGAGAGGCGGACGACAAGAACCTGTTCTTGGAGGCCGTTTCTCTTTCTGCCGTGTGCGGACGGAGTCCGCATGCCGGGCGTGGACCTGCGGACCCGTTGACAAGACCCTCTGTGTTGTTCTTCTCTGTGTTCTCTGTGTCTCTGTGGTTATTGTTTTCCGGGGCGTTTCCTCGCCTCTCGAAGCGGTCGGAGGATAGGTGCCTCCGATCTACGACCTCGTCGTTGTGGGGGGCGGTCCGGCCGGGCTTGCCGCCGCGATCGAAGCGCAGATGGCCGGCTTGAACGTCGTTGTTCTCGACCGCAGCCAACCGCCTATTGACCGCGCCTGCGGCGAAGGCATTATGCCGGACGGCATTGCTCGTCTCCGCTCTCTCGGCGTGGAACCACCTCCAGAGGGCAGCTCGCCCTTCAGGGGTATTCGTTATATCGACGGCGACACCGTAGCCAAAGGCCTCTTCCCCAGCTCTACCGGTTACGGAATCCGCAGAACCCATCTCCATCAAGCGCTGGTGGATCGAGCCGAGGCCGTGGGTGTTGAGCTTCGCTGGGATACGGAGGTCACGGGTCTTCATGCCGACCATGTTCAGGCGTCAGAAGGCCCGGTCAAAGGCCGTTTCCTGATCGGGTCCGACGGACGCCACTCGAAGGTACGAAAATGGGCAGGCCTCGACCGGGGTCCGGGGCCCGGCGCTCGATTCGGCATCCGACGCCATTTCACCATCGAACACTGGACCGATCTGGTCGAGGTCTATTGGGCCGACGGCTGCGAAGCCTACGTTACCCCGGTGGGTCCCGACACGGTTGGTGTCGCCATCTTATGGCACAAACAGGCGACGTCCTTTGATCAACTCCTGGCACTCTTCCCACGGCTCAGCGACCGACTTCAAGATGCAACCGTCACAACAAACGATCGCGGCGCCGGACCTCTGGAACAACGGAGCCGAGCCGTCATTCGTGACAATCTGGCCCTGCTTGGGGACGCCTCAGGTTCGCTTGACGCCATCACCGGCGAAGGTCTGACCCTGAGTTTTCACCAGGCTCACGCCCTGGTGGAGGCGATCAAGACCGGCAATCTCAGGTCTTACGCGGGCGCCCATCGCAAACTGCGCCGCGAAGCCCGTCTGGTGACCGGCCTCGTGCTCTTTGCCGAAGCTCGCCCCTGGCTGCGGCGAAGAATGGTCCGGACATTGGCCGCCGAACCCGCGCTCTTCTCCCGCTTCCTCGAGGTCCTTGTGGACAAACTCCCCCTTGGCAGCCTGGGCGCCGGGAATATCTTTCGGCTGGCACGACATCTGGTCGCCCCATGAAGATCCGAGATCTTGCGGCGGTTCTTCTGCTGGTGATGGTCATACCGGCCCTGTTTTTCGTCAATCAAGTGAGGGTGGACAATCGGCTCGAGCGGTGGCAGGGCAGCAACCCAGTCGAAGCCCAGGTGTATGAAGATTTCAAAAAAACCTTCGGCAGTGACGAATTTGTGCTGATCGCACTCTGGGACGGACCCCTTTTCGAACCTGAAGCCCTGGACATTATGGTGGAAGTTGCCGAGACGATAGAAAGGATCCCCGGCATCATTCGGGTCCAGGGTCTGCCCGTGATCTACCGGGACCTCTTCGGGGGCGAAGATGCCGAGGCTCTCAAAGAAGAAATGACCTCGACGCCCTTCTATCGTGACCTCTTCATCTCTTCAGGCGGCGAGACGACCGCCATCGTGGCAACCGTCGCTCCCCCCAATGACCCTTGGGGACGACGGATGATCATGGCCGGCATCCGCGAAGCGGTGAAGCCTCTGGGAGCGGCCGGTTTTACGACGGGCCTGGTGGGTTCGACGGCTCTGATCGACACTCTGGACCGGATGTCGGAAACTGAAAGCCAAAGAGCCTTCGTCGTGGCCCTGGTGATGTCTCTTCTGGCACTGGCCCTGCTCTCACAATCGGTCCGCGTGATGACGGTGGCCGCAGCATGTGCCGCAATCGCTGTCATCCTGACGATAGCAATGGTGGTCCTCACCGGCCACACGCTCAATATGATCACCTCCGTGCTGCCAGCGCTGTTGTGGGTGCTTGCCCTGTCGGGCATCATTCACCTAATTCGCCGGTTCCGTCACCACCGTGTCGATCATGGGGCGGATCAGGCCGTGCAGATGGCCCTGAGCGATACCACCCGCCCGATGACGCTGGCCTCGATCACGACCGCAGCAGGTTTCCTCTCACTGGTGGCAGCGGGCATGGAACCCGTACGGGAACTGGGTCTCTTCGCGGCCGTAGGTATTCTCGTGTCCCTGGCCGTCAACCTCCTGTTGGGGCCCTTCTTGATTCGCCATCTGCCGGTACCCCAGGCCGCCACGGCTGCGGACCCGGAATTCCATGGTCGATGGCTTCACCTGGGGTCCTCCCGGCCACGCACCGTCATCGCCGTCGCCCTGCTGCTGGTCCTCGGCGCCCTTGCCGGTCTGCCCTTCGTTCAGGTTGCCTCGAATCCCATCGGCTTCCTGCCTGAGGACCATCCGACCTCGGTCGATTACCGAAGAGTTGCCCAAAGCCTTGGAGGCTTCTACACCCTTGAGGTCATCCTCAATCTGCCGGGGACTTGGACTGACCCCGCTCAATGGGCGGCCATCGACACCATCGTTGGAGACATCGGCACATCGCCCATTGTTGCCCGTGTCATCTCCCCGCTGGACGTCTTGCGGAAGCTCCATCAATGGGATGAGGCTATGAATCCTTCTGCTTATCGCCTTCCGCACTCCCTTATCGCCGCCGAGGCCCTTCTCGAAAATCTCGACCAGGAAGGTTGGGAGATGCTCGAAAGCCTCGTCACGGGGGACGGAACCACGATCCGTCTGTCGGCAATCGTCAACGAGATGGATGAACTGAAATTCCTAAATCTCATTGAGCAGACCCGGCAGGCCTTGGGTGAAATGCCAACCGGTTTTTCGGGTCGGGTCACCGGCCAGGTACTGCAGTTGGTCAACGCCCAGCAGACCCTGATCACCAGCCAACTGCGGAGCCTGGGCCTGGCCCTGCTGGTAGTATTCACCGTCATCGCGATCGGTCTTCGTTCGGCCCGGTTGACGGCGCTCTCGGTGCTGCCCAATGTCATACCGTTGCTGGCTGCATTCGCCCTAATGGCCGTCGCCGGCATCACGCTCGATGCCGCTACAATCATGGTGGCGTCCATCGCCCTGGGTATTGCGGTCGACGACACCGTGCATCTCCTGGTGGCCATCAGTCGAGAGGAAAAGAACGGCGCCGCCACTGATCGTCTGCATCACGCTCTCGAGCACGTCGGACCCGCGATGGTCTTGACCACCGTCGCCGCCTGCATCGGCTTTTTTGCTCTGATGACCTCAGCATTCGTTCCCATCCGGTCTTTCGGATTGCTTTCGGGAACAGCAATGATCGTAGCTCTCGCCGCCGGTCTGTGGTTGGTTCCGGCGCTGTTGGTTTCTTTTTTCAGAGAAAGAGGGATTGAATGAGGGAAGAAATAGATACTGGACACTGGAGACTAGAGGCCAGGCCGAAGGCCTGCCGAGCCAAAGGCTCGGACCCGCGAAGCGGGTGGCGTGGACTAAGAACCGACGCCAGACCAAAGCATTCCATAAGGTGGTTCAAAATCCACCTGCTGACCCTGTGCTTCATCCTCGCATCCCTGGGTGCGTCGGCCGAGAGCCCGTGCAATCCGGAGTCCATCACCGCTGCCCAGCAGTCCTACGATCTTGGGGTAGCAATTTTGGTCCTTGAGGCTTGTGAACTCGAGGCGCCGGTCAGAACCGGCGAGGCCCACCGTGAACTGGTGGCCCGAGCTGCCCTACTGGTCGCTGAGTTGCACCGCATCGATTTTGAGGCGGCGCCTAAGTCGAAACGACCTGAACGGAGAGCTCTCGGCCTCCTGATCGACGAGGCAGCCGACACTGGACTCAAAAGTCTCAAGGACCTCCCGGAGACTTCGGAGCGACTTCGGCTCGAGGCCGATCTTCTGGCCACCAAGATCCGCTCGGACTACCGTGGCAAAAAGTACAGCAAGAAAATGAAGGCCGCTGCAGCCCGGGCCTTGGAACTCGATCCCTCGAACGCCCGCGCAATCGTCTCCCAGGCCAAACCCTTCCTCTTCGCCGAAACCCGCCACGGCGGTGATCTCGAGGAGGCCGTCCGGCGACTCGGCGAGGCTCTGATCGTTGAGCCTACACTCGAGAGCGCCCTGCTCCTCCGGGCGCTGGCCTACGAAAGACAAGGTGAGACCGAGGCATCACGGATTGACCTGAAAGCCGCCTTGGCCGCCAATCCGCAGTGCCGACCAGCCCACGATCGCCTCAAAGACCGGTAGGAACCTCTGCGTCGTATGGCTACCCGGTTTGTGTCTGCTACCCTCGAATCGATACTTAAAATCTCGGAGGCTGCATTATGAAAAAACTCGTTGGGCTCATTCTCGCTCTGAT
>JAOZPW010000210.1 GCA_029932545.1 Thermoanaerobaculales bacterium
GAAAACTCTTGAAACCCGGCAACGATAACGATAACGGGCTCGGGCTCGGGACGACGCGGCCATCCAGCGCCCCGAAGGGGCACATGCAATCCATTCGACGGATTGCCCAGCGAACAAATCCGGTACTGCCTGCGTATGATGGGATGGATGAAATCGAAGTGGCGGAGATATGCGGGCCTCGTGGCTCCCGGGGTCATTGCGTTCCTGCTGGCAGGGCTGTCGGTTGCCGACATGTTTCTTCCCCGGCCCTATGACGGTGTCATCCTAGAGAGCGATACTCCGGGCAGTCCGGTAGTTCGTCACGTGGTTCCACATTCCGGTGCGGCGGAGGCCGGGATCAGGTCCGGGGATGTCATCGTTGGTATTGACCGCACGGTCCTGGAAGGGACGACCCACGCACAAGAAATCCTCAACCGGCACTCCATTGGCGAACGGGTTTCCTACCTGATCCGATCCGGTGGGCGCTTTGGCCCTGCCGGACACATGGCTGAGGTAGGCGTTGAACTCGGGCGGAGGCGGATCGGCGACACCAGTTACCTCTATGCCGTTCTCTTGGGTTTTGCTTTCTTTGCCATCGGCGTCTTCGTTCTGATTCGTCAGCCGCGATTGCCGGCATCGCGGGTCTTTTTCAACCTCTGTGCCTTGTTCCTGCTGTTCTTGGTGTGCCGTCTTCGTCCGGCGTCCTACTCCTGGGTGGATTCGTTGGTCTTGACCACCGGAACCATCGCCCTGCTGCTGTTGCCGACGGTCTTTCTCCACTTCTTTTTGATCTTTCCCCGGCCGATCTGGGAGTGGCGAAGAGACTATCTGGCGGACATCGTTGGATGGATCGCCCACTACAGCCGCCAATTACTGCCCCTCTATGCCATTCCGCCTCTGGTATACGGGGTGACGGTTTTCTGGACCAGGAGGCAAGGGGGTGAGCTGCCGCTGATTTCGGGCGCTCCGATGACCAATTGGTGGGTGATGGTCGGCTTCATGGCCCTGGGATTGGGCGCCCTGGGCGTCAGTGCTTCGAAACTGCCGGATAGCCGGGAACGTCGTGGGGCCGGTATTGTTTTTCTCGGCGCAATTTTCGGAGTCGTTCCATTCATTGTTCTCGCGGTTGGATTTCCATCCTTTTTCCATACGGAACGCTTTCTGTTTTATGGCGTTGTTCCGTTGATCCTGGTGCCCTTGACCTTTGCCTACGCCATCATCCGCTTCCAAGTGCTCAACATCCGAGTCATCCTCCGGAAGAGTGTTTTTTATACCGTGACGACGGCGGTGGTCACTGCGGTCTATGCGCTGGCCATTGCGTTCGCGAACCAGTTGTTCCGTGGAACCACGGTGGCGGAGTCGGTTCTCTTCCCGGTGTTCTTCGCCCTGGCCATTGTATTGCTTTTCGAGCCCATCAGGCAGCGCCTTCAAGGTCCGGTCGACCGCTTTTTCTTCGCCGAACGCCACCGTTTGCAAGAAGCCATGGTCGAGATGGGTGAGGCGATGACCGACGAGGTGGAGTTGGGCCCCGTCGTCGGCCAGTTGGTCGAGCGCCTGCCGGAACTCCTGGGGCTCCACTTCGCCGCTCTTTACCTGGTGCAAGACGCCTCGCTCGAGCGCGTGGCGGGCCCGGGGGTTCTTTCGGAGAGGCTCCCGAACCTCCCTGTTTTTCATCGTCACCTCAAAAGGCACGGTTCGCTGCTCCGGCTGGAGGGCCTCGCGCCCTTGCGCCTGCTGTCCGAACCGGTTGACAGGATGGCCGAAGGGTTGGCGTCAGCGGGCGTTGAGATGGTCGGGTTGTTGGCGACAACACGCCGGACCGTTGGGCTGATCCTGCTGTCGGCGACGTCCGGCCAGACAATTCTGGAACAGGACGAGGAGGACCTTCTTCGCAGTCTGTTTCACCAGGCTTCTCTGGTCCTCGAGACCAGTCTGCTCCTCGATGACCGGACGCGGCAAGCGGAGTTGGAAAGGGAGTTGAAAATTGCCTCGACGATTCAGACGGCCTTGCTGCCGAAGGATCTGAGTGCAGTCGAGGGATGGGAACGGGTGGCCGTTTGCCTGCCCGCTCAGGAGGTCGGTGGCGATTTCTTCACGGAGTTGCCGTGCCCGCGTGCCGGTGGCGGGGCCCTGGCCTATGGAGATGTTTCGGGCAAGTCGATCTCCGGGGCGTTGATGATGATGGCTTCGCACGAGATCCTCAATGCGATCGCGCTGGGTAACCCTGACCCCGAGGATCTGCTGCGACTGGCCAACAAACGACTGTATGGGTTGAAGGACCGCAGCGGAGAGCTTTCGGGTGGGCGTTTTGTGGCATTGGGCTACCTGGGATTTCCGCCGAACTCCGGGACGCTCCACTATGCCCTCGCTGGGCAGCCACCGCCAATGATTGTCAGGCCCTCCGGTGAGGTCGAGGAGCTTGGGTTACCTCAACATCGGGTACCGCTGGGGGCCCTGAGTTTTGGGGGACACGATGTCTTGACGGCCGAGTTGGAGGTCGGCGCCCTGATCGTTGCCTATTCCGACGGTGTCACCGAGGCCCAGGATCCTGCCGGCGAGGTCTTCGGGGAGTATCGTCTCAAGGCAATTCTCTCCGAGAGTACCGGTTCGTGTGCAGACGACGTGCTTCAGGAGATAGTTTCAGCTCTCAAACGCTTCACCGAAGGCACGACGCCCTATGACGACGTGACGTTGGTGGTTGCTCGGAGAACGTAGGAGAGCTGGGATGCTCAGACATGCGGGGTGGTCGAAAGTCTGTAGGGGTGGACCCCCGTGTCCACCCGTGTTTGACCTCAGAGCGCTCCCAGAAATCGTGGTCACAATCACAGCGACGGTGCCAGGGGGGGTACAGCATCAGTTCGCAGCATCCGCGACAGTCACGAAGAGGCGAAAAGGCCGGCAGTAGGCCGCCTTATTTCCGAAGCGCTCGACAAAAGGGCACGAAACCGTCTACCAGTTCCTGCATTCGGCGTAGGCTTCATTCCGGCTAGGGCATCCGTGCGCGCACCACAGCAACGAAATTGAGGAGGTCGTCGAGGTTGTTTTCCAATACGTCTCGGACAATAGAGAGGTCTACATCGCCGTACCCGTGGACCAGGATGTTCCGAAAACCAACCATATCGCTGAGAAGGGTAGCCTGGGACTCATCGAGCCAGCCGTTTCGACCGAGCAGGTCGAACAGTTCGCGATTGGTTCTCGGTTCGCCCAGTCGTTCATCGGACACGATGTGGGAGGCGACGTCCTGGGCCGCCTGGATGGCGAGCTGCAGCGTGTGCTCGACAAATCGTTCCTCGCGAACGTCCGTAGCGATGACCTCTGGATTGGCTAGCCGTTCAAGCTCGGCCACACAGGTTTCGATGAAGGCCAGTTTTTTTGCCAGGAGTTCCGGGTCTGTCATGGCAGTGCCGCCGTTTCGCGTCGACGGTATCGATTGAGTGTCGGCATGAGATCGAAGTATTCGTTGCGGGTACGAACTTCAAAACGAATCCGTGCGCCCCGGTCGCGGTCCACCAGCACTCTTCCGTCTCGGAGTACGCGGTGAACCAGATCAGTCGGCGCCAGATTGAGAATCACGACTTGGACTCTGCGGCCCAATGAATTCTCAAGGAGGGCCTCGAGGTTGGACCGCAGATCCTGGAGCCGGCCTGGAGGCGTAGTTTGCAGCAGAATACCAATGTCAATATCGCTCGAAGCGGTCGCCGTATCGCGGGCGACACTGCCGTAGAGGTAGGCGGCCACGAGGTCAGGCCCCGCCGTCGTGAGAACTTCCATGGCACGGTCTTCGATCTGCTGCCGGTTCATAAGAAGATTATATCCCGGATTCTGTGTCCCTTGTTTGAGGTCGTTTTTCTTGAGGTGTATATGCGAGACCAGGGATAACCCGAGCCCGAGCCCGTTATCGTTGTCGTTATCGATTTACGTCGCCCCATGAAGCCGGGCCTCTAGACAGACGTTTCAGTGGTGTTTTGAGCTGGCGTCGAACCAGAAAAGTGTCGGGCACGGTAACGGTAACGGGCTCGGGCTCGGGAAAATACATCGTTGTGCCATCACCGGAAGATTCTCCCGCAAGCGCCTGATGAGAGATGACAGTTTTCGTTCGCGGAGTACAATGCGCACCGGAGGTGCGTATGCGCACGTTATTCAGGCCCATTGCCGTCTTCTTGAGTGTTACTTTCTGCCTTGTCGGTGTCGCCGCCGGTGAGGATGTTCTCCATCACGATCTGACGATCAGCCTGGACCCCGATGGTCACCGTATCGATGTCGTTGACCTGATTGATCCGGTGGGTCGAGTGGCGAAGGATGCAGAAGGCAATTACCGGTTTGTCCTCCATGCCGGGTTGGCGCCCGAGGTCGTGACGCCGGGATGGCGTCTCGAGCCTGTCGAAGGTGAGATCACCGCGGATTTCTTCGGTATCAATGCGACGACGGCGACGGTTGAGGACGCAGTGCCTCTCGAAGGCTGGCGTCTGGCGCAGGAGGGTGGCGCCCGGACTCCGGTGGAACTGCACTACGGCGGTCAGATTGACCACGGCCTGGAGCAACAGGGCGAGGAGTACCAGCGGTCCTTCTCCGAAACGCCGGGTTTCATCGGTCCGGAGGGCCTCTTTCTGGCAGGCACTTCCTTCTGGGTGCCGACCTTCGGTGACGGTCTGATGACCTTCGATCTTGAGGTCCACGGCCTCGACAAGGGGTGGCAGGTGGTTTCCCAGGGTCGAAGGACCCAACTGGGCGCCGATGACATGGGACGACACGCGACCCGCTGGTCATTCGACCACCCGACCGAAGAGATCTACCTTGTCGGCGGACCTCTCGAGGTCTTCGAGGACGCTCAGGGCGAGGTTGAGGTCTTTGCCTATCTTCGCAGTCCGGACGGCGCCCTCGCGACGCGTTACCTCGATGCGACCAAGCGCTATCTCAGGCTTTACAACTCGATGTTGCCGGAATTTCCTTTCGCCTCGTTCGCCCTGGTGGAGAATTTTTGGGAGACCGGATACGGCATGCCGGGCTTTACGCTCCTGGGGCCGCAGGTCATCCGCTTTCCCTGGATTCTGACCTCGTCCTATCCCCACGAACTGCTTCACAACTGGTGGGGCAACTCGGTCTACGTTGACTTCGACCGTGGGAACTGGTGCGAGGGTCTGACGGTCTACATGGCTGATCATCTCCTGGCGGAACAGCGTGGGGAGGGGGAAATCTACCGCCGTTCGACATTGAAGAAATTCACCGATTTGGTGTCGGCCGATGTGGATTTTCCCCTGACGGAGTTCCACTCCCGGAACTCTGGGCATTCCGAGGCGGTCGGGTACGGCAAGAGCATGATGCTTTTTCACATGATGCGGCACAGCGTCGGCAATGAGAAATTCCTGGAGGGGGTGACCGAGTTTTATGAGCGTCAGCAGTTCAAACGGGTCTCTTTTGGGGAGATTGCGACGGCCTTTGGGGCAGTCGGCGCAGGTCACTGGGCGGATTTTGTCGAGGCATGGACGACACGGACCGGTGCTCCAAGACTCGAGATCGCCAATGTGCAGGTCCAGCCCAACGAGGATGCCGAGCATCCGTGGATGTTGGAAATGGAGATCACCCAGATCGTCGACGGGGGAGATGCCTTCCCGTTGGCCTTGCCGATTGCCCTCACGCTGGAGGGTCATGAAGGAGCCATCTGGGTTGAAACGGGTACGTGCGGTGGGGATTGCAAGGTACGGGTTCCCTGCGTCTCGAAGCCTCTGAGGGTTGATGTTGACCCCGCATTTGATGTCATGCGGCGTCTTGATCCCCTCGAGGTGCCTCCGGGGATCTCGACCCTGATGGGGGCCGATGACGTGCTTTTCGTTGTGCCCTCCGGCGCCTCAGAGGATGAGCAGGCCGCGTGGCGCGAACTGGCCTCGGGTTGGGCTGCCCCGGTCGAGGCTCGCGTGGTTTTGGATTCTGAACTGCAGGCCCTGCCGGAGTCGCCGACCTGGGTTCTGGGTTGGAACAATCTCTTCGCCGCCGAGGTTGCCGTCCGGCTCGAGGGTCAGGGTGTCACACTGGACTCCGACGGTCTCAAGCTTCCGGAGGAACTGGTGGCGCGGACGGACCACAGTACAGTCCTGGTGGCTCGTGGCAAGAACGATCCGACAACGGCGGTTGGCTGGGTTGGCGCCTCCCCGGTCGAGGCCATCGCTGGTCTGGCCCGCAAGCTGCCCCACTACCAGAAATACTCCTACCTGGCCTTCAAGGGTCCAGAGCCTTCCAATACGACCAAGGGCATGTGGACGCCGGTCGGGTCGCCGCTGGTGCGTAATCTGACAGACGGTCCGATGCCGGAGCTGGTGCTGCCCAAACGAGTTCCGCTGGCCGACCTGCCGCCGGTGTACGAGGCGGAGAGCTTCGGTAAGACCGTTCGCTTTCTTGCCGATCCTGCTCTCAAGGGGCGTGGTCTGGGGTCCATGGGGCTGGCCAAAGCGACCGATTGGGTCGAACAACGTTTCACGGAGATCGGTTTGTCGACCGGCGCCGAGGGTATGCGGCAGGTCTGGTCCTTTCGTGGCGGTGAGCCCGAGCAGGAGTTGGAACTGACAAATCTTGTGGCCGAGATCTCCGGGACTGACCTGACCCTGGTCAATGAGCCGGTCGTCGTCGTCGCCCATCTGGACCATCTGGGACTGGGATGGCCTGATGTTCGCGAAGGCAACGAGGGACAGATTCATCCGGGGGCCGACGACAACGCATCCGGCGTCGCTGTGTTACTGGAACTGGCCCGGGCGCTCAAGGCCGAGGGGCCGCGTCCTCGCTCGGTTGTCTTTCTCGTGACAACCGCGGAAGAGGTCGGTCTCGTCGGTGCTCGTCACTGGGTCAAGCACTTGCCGGAAGGCGTCAAGCCCTTTGCGGCCGTCAACCTGGATACCGTGGGGCGGCTCAAGGAAGGCGCGCTCTTCGTGCTCAATTCAGATACCGCCCGGGAGTGGCGCTTCATCTTCATGG
>JAOZPW010000022.1:0-9644 GCA_029932545.1 Thermoanaerobaculales bacterium
TACCGATGGAGCCGGATCCTGATGATACGATGGTAAGGGAGGCCCACACCCAATGACGCTTTACCAGCAATCACCCGGAAACCTGTCGGTTCGGGCCCATGAATGGTAGTGGGGCGGTGTTTTGATGAGTAAACGAAACTGGGTCTGCTTTGATTGTAGGCGGGCAGTGAGACGCGAATCACCGCACGCTGGGGATGTGCCTTGCCCTGAATGTGGTAGTGATTGCATCAACATCGGCTACAAGATCCGTGTGCCCCCGCGGCGCGACCCCAGGGCCTGGTTGGAGCTTCTTGAAGCCCTCCGAAGCGAACACCATTCGTTCTTGGATAGGCGTCAATGGGAGGAAGTCGCACGACGGCACCAAATTGAAAAAGAAATAGCAGAACTGGAATCCAGGCCCGACAACATTGGTCGAACAGACCTCATCCGTAAGCTCCGTCGTGAGCTTGAAAAGTCATCATGAATACCGGCGGGGAAAAATGGCACTGATCAAGTCTTCACGTCCCTGAAACGGAGAGCCAGCCTATCGACTACAAAAAAGCGAACGAGCGTCCCTCTCGGACGGGGCGTGCGGGGTCAGGCCTTCTTCACCGGGCAGTCCTCCCGAGATCGGTTTCGTTGCGAAGAATGCCTGACCGGGGGCAACCCACGGCGGTGACGCTGGCAATCGAATCTTGGCTGACGCCGTAGGCCGCCGAGGTCATTTTCCGGAGGGGCGATCCCCTCCCGATTTCTGTGTCCAAGCCCCTCCGGGAAATGCACCGAGCGGGAGTGCGCTTGCGCTCTCCCGAAGGCCTGGGCTGGAGAACAAGACCTGGATCAGCAGACAGCTTCAGTTTCAGCGGCAGTTTGGCGGCGGCAGACGGCAGGACCCCGGACATAAGAAAAGGAGTGTCCCTTTCTCTTTCGGATCCTGGTGATACGATAACGTGGGGGCAGGCATGAAATTTGAGGATCTTGAATTAGCCTTTGAATTTGTCAGTGCGGCAGGGCAGTACGAGCATTTTGCCTACGTTTCAAAGAGTACGGGTACGACGTATTGGCAATCCGATGCGGCGGGCCTGGACGATCTTCCTGAGGATCTAAATGCCAGTGACGACTACGTCGAAATCCCACATAAGAATGACCTTAATCTTGGGAAAGATCTGATTTTTCGGTTTGTTGCTCAAGAGATTCCTGGGCTCCATGAGAAAGTGCGGAGGATATTCTCTCGCCGAGGCGCCTATGGAAGGTACAAGGACTTCCTGGCCGATCTCGGTTTGCTCGATACCTGGTATCGGTTCGAGGCCGAACAGACTAAGGGAGCCCTTCTGACATGGTGCAGGGATTATGATATCCAAATCGAAGAATAAAGGACGACCGTCGCCTGGGAAGCCCCGAACTGGTGGCCATATCCTTCCCGTATTGGACCAGTCAAGCAGGCTGCCCTCGTGGACGAAGCCGGCGTTACGCTTACCAATAAAGGGTGAGAGACTTTCTTTGGCGATTCTCGAGGAGCGAAAAGCTGAGAGCTGAGAGCTGAGAGCTGACAGCTGACAGCTCTTTAGTACCGCTCCAAATACCGCTCCAACTCCCAGTCATGGATTTCTTTGATGTACTCGGCCCATTCGCGCCTCTTGTTGAGGATGAAGTGATCGAAGATGTGATCTCCCAGTGCTTCGCGAAGGAGGGCGTCCTTTTCCAAGAAATCAACGGCTTCGTCCAGCGATCCGGGCAGTTGTTTGATCTTGAGCCGTTTCTTCTCCCGTTCGCTCATCTCGAAGATATTGCGATCAACCGGCGCACCGCAGTCAGTACCTTTTTCGATGCCGTCGAGGCCCGATGCCAGCATGGCGGCAAAGGCGAGGTAGGGGTTGCACGAGGGGTCGGGGATGCGAACTTCGCAACGCGTCCCGATGCCGCGTCGGGCGGGAACCCGGATCATCGGCGAACGGTTCTTTTCCGACCAGGCGACGTTGACCGGGGCCTCGTAGCCGGGAACCAGTCGTTTGTAGGAGTTGACCAGGGGGTTGGTGATGGCGACGAAGGCACGGGCGTGGTGCAACAGGCCGCCGATGTAGTTTTGGGCGAGCGTTGACAGTTGCCACTCCCCGTCGGCGTCGTAGAAGATGTTGTTGCCGTCACTGTCAAATAGGCTCTGATGGGTGTGCATGCCGGAACCGTTGACTCCGGCCATCGGTTTGGGCATGAAGGTCGCATGGAGGTTGTGAAAGTGGGCCACCCGTTTAACGACGTCCCGGAAGGTGACGATGGCGTCGGCGGTAGCCACTGCCGGACCATACTTAAAGTCGATCTCGTGCTGTCCGGGTGCGACTTCGTGGTGGGCGGCCTCAACTTCGAAGCCCATCGCCTCCAACACCAGGACCACATCCCGGCGGGCCTCCTCGCCCAAATCGACCGGGCCGAGGTCGAAGTATCCACCGGCGTCATGGGTCACCAGCATGGGATCGCCTTCCTCGTCTCGATGGAAAAGGAAGAACTCGGCTTCAGGCCCCGCCATCATCTCGTAGCCCATTATCTTGGCTTTGGCCACGGCCCGCTTGAGGACCGACCGGGGGCAGCCGGTGAAGGGCTCTCCGTCGTGGGTCTGGATGTCGCAGATCAAGCGGCAGACCCTGCCATGCCTGTCCTCCCAGGGGTAGATCTGGAAAGACTGCAAATCGGGGGAGAGCAGCATGTCGCTTTCTTCGATGCGGGTGAAGCCCTCGATCGAAGATCCGTCGAACATCACTTCGCCATCGAGAGCCTTCTTGAATTGGCTCTCAGGGATCTCGACATTCTTGGCAATCCCGTCGATGTCCGTGAACTGCAAGCTCATGAAGTGCACATCTTCCTCTGCGATTCGATTCAGAACATCCTTGGCCGAAACTGACATTTTGTACCCCTTTTCCACAGCACTTTGTGGAGAATATCCCAATTACTGTGTCTGTCAAGAATTTTTAGAGCGGTTTGAGCCATTTTTGGTGCTCAAAAGCGCATAGGCATTTCCGTTGGGGAAGGTTTGGTGATCTGATAGCCTGATCGATGATGACGGTCAATAAAGGAAACCTGGATCACGGTGGGTTGCATTGGGGGCGCCGGTATTTTCGGGCCAGTCGATGGGAGCTGGCGGCCGTCTTGTTGATATTGGTGATTGGCATCGCCCTTCGGGGTCTCTACCTCGGCGAACTGCGGACCATGCCCGAACTCGACTATCCACCGGTTGACGAAGGGTTCAGCCTCTATTGGGCGACAGGCTTGGCTACCGGTGATTGGAGTCTGCCCCCTGATGCATGGGGGCGGGATCCCGGCATCAGGACGACTGCCTACATCCGACCTCCCGGGTATGCCTTCGTTCTGGCGGGGATCTTCCGTCTCGTCGGTGGCGACGCTCTGGGACTCCGCATTTTCCAGATGGGCCTCGGGCTGGTCAGTGTCGTCCTGACCTGGCTGATCGGTCGTCGGCTCCTGGGGCCGGCGGTCGGTGTGGTGTGGGCGGCGCTGATGGTATTCAATTGGCCTCTCCTCTATTTTCAGGGTGGACTCAACGGTGCCTGGCTGTTGATTCTGTTGTCTCTGGTGTTGACGGCCCTGCTCTTTCAATTGGCACTGAGTCCGAGTTGGCATTGGGCGGCCTCGGCGGGGGCGGTCCTTGGGCTGTTGGCGTTGGTTCGTCCGAATGCCCTGCTCTTTGCTCCTGTGCTGATTATCTGGGGGTGGTGGGTCGTCCGGCGACAAGGACTGATGAACCGGTTCTGGCCGATGACGGTTGCTGCAACGATGGCAGGCGCAGTCGTTCTGATGCCTGCAGCCCTTCGGAACTGGCGGGTGGAGGGCGTCTTTACGGTGATCTCGGCCACGGGGGGCCTGACGCTCTACCACGGTAATAACAACCAGGCAGCAGGGTTTTCGACCAGTAGCGTCGGTGAACTTGGTGTCTTGAGTTCGCCATGGGTGGTTCCGGACTTCGTTGCCCGTCTGGAAAAGGAAATGGGAAAAGATTTAACCTTTGGCGAGGCGTCGAAGATCTTTGGTAGTCGTGCCTTACAGTGGATGGCCCGAAATCCCGGTCGGGAGTTGGTCCTGATTGGGCGGCGGGCTGCACTCTTTTGGGGGCCGGACGAGGTGGCCCACAATCACGTTGTCGGTGCAGACCGCGCGCAGTCGCCATTGCTGCGGAGAATGCCGATAGGATTTGCCACTGCTCTGGGAGGGGCCCTGGTAGGTTTCGCAGTGCTGATGGTCCGGTGGCGCCGGGATGATGGCTTGAGTGAAACTACGATGAAGACAATGGTCGCTCTGGGTCTTTTCGTCCTGACATGGTTCGTATCGTTCTTGCCGTTTTTTGCCGCCTCCCTCTACCGAGTACCCATCCTGCCCTTTTTGTTGTTGGGATTTGCGGTGGCGTTGGTTGAGGTCGGACGCAGTTTCCGGAACCGACGTCGGGCTTTCTGGGGATGGCTGGGGGCCTTGGTGGTGGTGGTGAGCTTGACCCACATCCCCATTGTTTCGGCGGATATTGGGATGGCGCGGTGGCACTATGACCGGGGCCTGGCGTGGATGTACGAGGCTCAGCCGGAACGGGCGGAGGAGAGTTTTCGTCGAGCGCTGGCGGAGAATCCCGGCCAACAGGCGGCCCACAACGGTCTCGGGAAGATCTTGCTGGAGAGGGGCGATCTTGATGGTGCCTTGCGCCACTTTTCCGAAGCGGTGTCGCTCCGCCCTCGGGACCCAATTACACGCTCCAATCACGGTCTGGTTCTGGCCCAGATGGGTCGGTGGATCGAGGCCGAAAGGGCGTTCTCGGTGGCCCTGGAGTGGGCGCCGACAAACGCTGACTGGTGGTCCAACGCCGGAATCTGTAAAGAGCGGCTCGGCAACCGACGCGGTGCAGTTGTCGCCTACGAGAACGCATTGGCCCAGGATGGCAGTCATTGCTCGGCGGCCAATAATCTGGCGTGGATTCTGGCGACGGCGCCCGAGCCGGATCTTCGAGATGGCAAGCGTGCTGTCGTTTTGGCAGAAAGGGTCGTTGCTGCGGGCGCTTCAGCTTCGACGTTGGATACTCTGGCGGCCGCCCTGGCCGAAGACGGTCGATTTGATGATGCGGTTGCCGTGGTGGACCGAGCCCTTGCAATGTCGGGTTCAGCCTCGGACGATTTCGCGGCCGAAATTATGGGTCGAAGGGAATTGTATCTCAGGGAACGCCCCTTTCGAAATTCGGCTGTCGTGTCGGAGACTGAGTCAATAATGTACTTTGAGGTGGATACTGGAGGATATGATGCAGCCCACTCGTGATGACGCATGGCGGTTGTTGAACGAGTTCACGACCAACCCGAGCCTGATAAAGCACGGGCTTTCGGTTGCGGCGGCGATGCGGGCTTATGCCCGGCTTTTTGAAGAGGACGAGGAGATTTGGAGCATCATCGGTCTGATCCACGATTTCGACTACGAGCAGAATCCGACCGAAGCAACCCATCTACACGTCGGGCTTGGGATTCTCAGGGAACGGGATTGGCCCGAGGACTGGGTTTTGGCGGTCGGGTCCCATGCCGATTACATGGATATTCCGCGCGACACTCCTGTGCGCAAGGCACTGTTTGCGGTCGATGAGTTGACGGGGTTCCTGACCGCCTGCGCCCTGGTACGCCCCGATAAAAGCATCGCGGATGTCAGGATCAAATCAGTCAAAAAGAAGCTCAAGGACAAGGCCTTCGCCCGGGCGGTCAGCCGACAGGATGTCTACTCCGGTGCAGAGGCCCTGGGGGTTGATTTGGGTGAACATATCGAGTTTGTCAGGGACGCGATGGCAACGATTTCGGAGGATCTGGGGTTGCCCGGGGGATCCTGAAGTACCGTTTCCCGAGCCCGAGCCGATGTCAGAGGTATTCAGCTTGGAGGCGACCTCCCCTTGAATGAGATTCGTCCGAGCAACAAGGTGACGGGCCGCAGAGTGCACCTCAGTCTGAGCCAGTCTGGGTGACTCAAATGCCCTCAATCCAGATAATTTGTAGAGGTTAAACAACCTGGACGAAACGGGATGATGATGATACCTGGCGCGGACTCGGGTGGACCGAGACCAGATAAAGCCCGGGAACGGGAACGGGCTCGGGCTCGGGCTCGGGTTTTACCCTTACAATAGACCAGATGGAGGCGCGAGTTCTCACAGGCAATCGATTCTCCCGGGTACTGAAGTCCGGGGGGGCCAGGCCGCGCTTTCTCAGGAAAGCTGAACTTGAGGGTCAGTGGGTTCAGACTCTTCCGAGCCTGATTCGCCTGCCCGAACCCTTCCCGATCTTCAATGCCGATGAGGATGCCGTCGTGACATGGGGCTATCCGGTCCACCGTTCGGAGGGAATGATCCGGTTGCGGACCCAAATAGAACGACAGATCGGCCGGGAATTGAAATATATACAGCTTGAGAGGCCGGACCAGGACGATCGCCGAAAGGTCGTCGCCAGCCGGGAGGCTGTCACTGCGTCATTGGAAGGGGCGTTTCTCAACGCCATGTTGAACGACTACGGGCGGTCGTTGGTCGAGGTCTTCATAATGTCGTTGTCGGGCGACATTCAAAAGTTGATTGGGGCAGTTCCGCGGTTTTTGACCAAGAACCCTGGCGGAGGGCTCGAGAATAACGTGGCCGTACGACAACTGGCCTCGATGTTCGGCAGTCAAATCCTGAAAGCTGCGGCCCAGGCGGGAGATCGGATTCGCAAATTGTCCGATGCTCCGGTTCGCGGGGACAGTTCTGCTCTTTTTGACCTGATGTGCCGAGACCCGTTGCTGTTGGTTGAAGAGAACGTGCCGTCCGATTCGGAGCGATTGGCGTTTCTGTTGCCCAGTCGATCCCATGGTGATACGGGCGCCCTGCTGGCCTTGAGTCGTACGGTGGGCACCCGTTTCGCTGAGATTATGCAGCGGCGTCCGGAATGGCGGGGAATGGTGCGCCATACCTGTGGCGCTGATTTCGATCCAACCGGCGCTGACGCCGCCCTGGAACCCGCGTTTCTGGACTTGATCAGCGATGTTGGATTGAGTCTGGACCTGGCCCTCGACGATGAGTCCATCTCGCAGTTACGAAAATTGGGGCTCAGGCTCAAAGGGTTGGAACTGGTTGCGGTGCTGAGGGCCGGGGTTCAGGCGGTCGACGGGGATGCTGAGGGTGGCTGGAAGATGAAGCTCGGGAGGCGGATGACGCCCATCGCCCCATCTACCAGACCCTTCGATTTTGCAGCTCATGGCGTCATCGACTCGGCGGTCTTCCGCTTCGGCCTGATATACGACCTGACCAATTTCACGACGGTTTTTGAAGAGGTTCGAAAGGCCGGCCGAGTGGCGGAGGAGAAGGCGCTCCAATTCATGTACGTCTTCCAGAGTCGAACCGAAGAGATCCGGGTGGCCAGACGGTTGACGTTCGAAAAATTCATGGGTGACGGCGCTTTTTTCTCGGCTCGCCGGGCCACCAGGATCTTGGCTGCCGCCTGTGAGATCCAGCAGGCATATGACCGCCTCCGTCACGAGGGTTTTCCATTCGACAAGGGGTTGAGAATTGCGGTCAACGCCGCAGAATACCGGCTCCTTCCGATGCGGGGCACCGATGAGGGTGCCCCAACATACGAGTTTTTCGGTCACGGCATCGTCGAACTGGCACGCCTGACGACGGGCAAGAGTATCCGTGAGGTGGCACAGATTGCGGAGTTGTTCGTTCATGCGGGTTATGACCCGGACGAGGTCGATGCGTTTCTTCGGCCCCTGATTGAAGCCAGGGTCAAGAAGACTGATAAGGCTCGGCGGCCCTATGCCGTGGTCCTGGATGCTCAAGGGGAGTTGATCAACGAGGGCATTGTCGTGACCACCGCCTTCGTCGAAGTCCTGGGGCAGGAGTTGGGCGCTTGTCCACTCTGGGAGGGTGAGACAGATGGCCTTCGGTGGCTGATCTTCAATGCCGATCCGGCCGGTGAGACCATGCTGCCGGTAGGTCTGAGACTTTTGGGTGTGGTCCGCCTGAAAGGTCTTGCGCCGGTCGAGTTGGTCGAGGCCCTGGTCTGGCCCCAAAAGGGATCACCCCCGCGGAAACTGAAAGAGACCTTTGAACTGGTCGATGCCCTGCGCAGGGTGGGCGGCGCCGGATCTCTGGATGTCGATGGGGGAAATCGGGAAGAGCCGCGGATGATTTCGGATGATCTGGTCGTGGTCAGCTTCACCGAACCCACGGGAATCCGGCGGTGGATTCTCGGAGAATACCGGGCGGCGGACGACGTGATTATCCATGCCCTTCATATGCCTCTGGTCGTGCCTGTCGAAATGGAGGAGATCGAAATGTGGCTCTTCCGTTCTCGCTTTGACCTGGCCGGTATGTATGAGGTTCTCAGGAGAGAAACCTCAGGGATTGCCCAGCCGATGCTTCAGATGCGTGAGCAACCGGACTTCAAGGCATGGTTTCTCGCCGCGCCTCATCGGGCGCCGTAGGGGGGACAGCTCTCAGCTCTCAGCCCACGCCGCCCGCTTCGCGGGCGCTCGGTAGGCCTTCAGCCTGGCGTCGGTTCCTGGCTGGTGCTTGCGCTGCCGTTGGCAGGAATGCTTGGCAGGGTCGCATTATTTCTTGGCCAGAACGAGATTCATCGAGAGTGCTGTCCTACTGACAGCAGAGAGCTGACAGTTCCTCATCACCCGATCTCTTCCAGCAGCTGACAATAGCTGCGATACCGGCCCCGATCGATCAGACCGGTCTCGATAGCATCTTTGACACCGCACTTTGGTTCATGAACGTGGCTGCAGTTCGAAAAGTGGCAATTCCCCAGGTTTTCGGAAATTTCCGGGAAGGCATGCTGGAGCGCCTCAGAAGTAATCTCCCAGATGCCGAACTCCTTGAGCCCAGGGGTGTCGACGACGAACCCTCCAAAAGGAAGGGGCATCAACTCGGCTCGGGTTGTCGTGTGCTTGCCCTTTCCGGTTGCCTCGGACAGACCGCCGACTCGAAGCTTGAAACCCGGATAGACCGCGTTGAGCAGTGAACTCTTGCCGGCGCCCGATGGGCCGCAGAACAGGGTCGTTCGATTTGGAAGCAGTCGTTTGACCTGCCCCAGGCCCCAGCTGGAACGAGCGGAAACCTGAAGGACCGTGTAGCCGAGGCCACTGTAGAGCTTCGTCCAGGCTTTCGTCCTTCCTTCACCCTGGTCAATCTTGTTGAATGTGATCACAGGTGTGATACCGGCAAGGTGAGAGGCGACCAGAAATCGATCAAGGAGCCCTACTTTGGGTTCCGGATTCTTGGTGGCAAAGATCAGTAACGCCTGGTCGATGTTGGCGGCCAGAATCTGGGGTTGAGGGGAGGCAATCGCCTTCCGCATTAAACAGGAGGACCGCTCCCGGACGGCCACGATCACACCGTCGGATGTGCCACGTTCAACGGAAACCCGATCCCCGACGACAATTTTAGGGGCTTCAGGCGTTCCGCCCTCCCAGGTGAGATTCCTTCTGGCCGTTACCAAGAGTGGCCGGTTCTCGACCTGCACCCGGATCAGGCTGCCGTGCCTGGCGATGACCGTTCCGTCGATGAGCTCCATATCAGGCAAGTATACAGAGCTGGGAACATGACCGTATTGGCCCTTTACGGTGTCGATAGGCAAATCGGGTTGGGTTTATAAATTTCTCATCCTGACAAT
>JAOZPW010000022.1:9744-18075 GCA_029932545.1 Thermoanaerobaculales bacterium
ACGGCTCTGCAGAAACGGGCGAATTCCGGATAGCTCTCGGGCGCCACCGTAACCGCGGGAATTTCAAGGTTCAAAGTCGAACGTTGGTGCCCCTGTATGTTCTCGATCGTCTCCTTGACAAGGCCCCAGGAAGTTGAGAGTCGTCGAGCCGGCCGGCGTGCTTTCCATCCGCGTGGTGGCTGGATGACCACATCCTCCCTGCGGAGGATGGGAAGCTGAATAACCAGGGGCTGCCGCCTTTCGGATAAGGAGGCGAGAACCGGCGCGAGTGCCGACGCGGAAACAAGGCCTCGGCATTGCAATGTGGCGCCCGTTTCAACGCAGGCGTCGGGGAGGTCCATGAGGAAACGAACTTCCAGACGCTCGTTGTGCTGGAGGACTTCGCCCCGGACGTTCTCCGCCCCAGGGAACAGACCCGAGGCCAGGCGGCTGAAGACCATGTCCCGCCGATCAGAAGGAACCGAACGTAGATTCTCAGAAAATCGTGTCGCCTGGGCATCTTGCAGCCACATCGTGAAGACAACCTCGGCGCCACCGTCGGCGTTGATTACGGCTTCGAGCGCCGTATGCTCCTCCAGATGTGGGTTGGGGAATGTAGGGAGTTCTGAAAGGAGGAACGCTTCGGCATCGGGGTCGGACAGGGGCAGCATCAGGGCATCACTGCCCTGTAGAATCGGTGAGAGGTGGTCAACCCCCGAGGTTTCCTCTTGGAGGTCGATCCATATCTCACTTGAGCCTTGGCGGGCACGAAGCAGAGGCAGATTGAAAGCGTCCGCCGATGGGACTCCCAGGTGTGTACCGGCAAAAGGTGTGGGGCGTGACAGGGCCAGGTCTACCTCCCAGTCTGCACTGAGTAGCATCGCGGCCAACACGCCGAGCCGGTTGCCTTGACCTCGAGAGAGAGCAGCTCCCGCGGAAACGCTGAGGTCCAGGATTGCGTTCCCGGCCTTGACCGTGTCGAGAAGGGCCGAGACCAATGACCGCATCTGATCTGTCGGGCTCTCTCCTTTGAGGTTTTGCTCGGCAAAGTGCCGAAGTTCCCGGGTTGCACGAACGACCGGGATCATACGATTGCGGAGATTGTCACCAACGGTCACCCAGTCGACGCCGAACCCGTAGGTCACCCAGGGCAGGAGTTCCTGAATCGGCGGCCCGAAGGGTTCATCGGGCGTTGCCGGGACATCTTTGGCCCGCCACTTGCGAACTGTCAGATCTCCATGAGATTCGGTGGTTACCTCAAGACCGGTGAAGAGGCCTTCGATACCCAAGTCGATGTTCGATGGGTGGACCAGGATGTACTCGGACCAGCCAAAGGCGCGTACGGAGTCGGCAAACCGGTAGACATAGGGTGAGAGATGTCCCGGAACATTGGGGGAAATCGCCGGGACGGGGGCGACGTACTCCTCTTCGATGAGATCTCCGGCCTCGACTTCGCCCATGCTGATTCCCCTGGAGGTCGGCGTAATTTCGGCGGGGACGATTTTTCGGCCGTCGGGTTTGATGATTGCCAGAGTGATTCGAACAGCGCCCGACATTTGTTCCAGGGCGGAGGCTTGACGTGCGCCGGCAGGTGTCAAAGCCTTGCTGAGTCCGTGATAATAGTAGAGGCTCGAGCCGTCGGGAAAGACCCTTTCGACGGCTTGATCCAGGAGGAGGACGACGTCGACACCCTCTTCCGAAACCGAGCTGGAGCCGGCAATGTCCTCAACAGAGACCTGGTAGGGCGCCCAGAATGGTTCGACCGCATCTCGTCGCCACGCAAGGGTCAGGAGTTCGAGATCGGCCGGATTCCAGGCCAAAGACTTGGCGATTGAAGGGCTCGTTCCGGCATCAGCCGATCCCAGAGTGAGGCTGAGATCGAGGCCGTTGAGATGAGGGAGAGGACCCCAGGTTTCCAGGGCTTGATCCAAAGCCGTTCGAGCCTCGTCGGGGCGCTCGGACCGCAGCAGTAATCGGATGCGATCGGCGTCGAGGCCAGGGTCCCTGACCCGGCGCCTCAGTGTGTCGATCAATGAGACGGCCAACTCGGTCGAACACCCCTCGGCGAGTTGGGCAATGTGGTCCCTGCGTAGAGGGGCCCGGGTCGCCAGAGAGTGAAGAACATTCTGATATTCGGACCAGTGTTCCAGGCCTTCGAGAACCTGGAGGCGCAATCGCTCAACGCTCTCGGTTGGACCCAGGACACTTTCCAGTGCCACCAGGGCATCGGCGGCCTCCTGAGGCCATCCCCTGTGGACGGCCTGTGTGATCCGAAGGCGAAGAACTCGAACATCTGAAGGATGGTCCTCGATCAGTCGCTCTTGGAGACGCTCCGCATCTTCGACCCGATTCTGGCGGGTGGCCAACAGGCGTTCAGCCAAGCCGGTGATCGGCACCGAGCGACACTGGCGCAGGTGCTCGGCCGCATGCCCCGCAGCGACCTCTGGAGCCTCTCCGGTTGGTCGGAGTAGAAAGAAGGTCCCGACTGCCAGGTGGACCATCGGTTCATCGGGCGCCATGGCAAGCGCCTGATCGAGGAGGGATTTCTGGAGTGGTGTATCCCCGCGAAGCCGAGCCACCGCAGCTGCGTGGAGCAACTCCGGAACTGCAGCTGTATCCGAGGTATCGATTTGTGGAGTTGGTGGGGTGCTTGGGGTAATGGTCGAGGGCGCCCATACAGGTTCGGGTTCGGTTGCGCCGGCGGGGGAAAGAATGATGGGCCCGGCCTCGCTGTCGAACAGACTCGGTCTGACGGAGGCGATCCCCTGGGGTGCCATTGCAACCCTCAATCGGTGTTGGCCCGGGGCCAACTGTACCCGGTACCAGTTGACTTCGGGGTCGTCAATGCCAGCGAAGCGGATTGTATCCACCGAGGTCCCATCAACCTCAAGATTGAAGTCGGCCTGCGCTTCTATCACCAGGTAACCGTCGATGGCATTGGTGACGTCAATCGTCCATGCCGCCAGGGCGACACCCCCGAGAAGAAGGGATGGCGGCACCGCAATTCGTCCATCATCGGATGCGATCTGAACCCGGTAGTGGGTACCGGGTCCATTCCACGCCGTGCCCAAGGGAGGCAATCCGGTGTCGGCCGGAACGACGTCACGCTCGAGGCCCAGGCGTCCGAACACACCCCATGGCCCCGACAATTCAGCATCGCCCAGGACCCCGGCCGGGGGCATTGCCGAAAGTTCACTTTCGATCAGGCTCAGAATGAACGCCAATTCGGGGTTGATTGGAGGCGTCGTAATCTCGAGAATCTCTCCGGGGTTGGGGAGGCTATCCAGGGTGTCCAGCCACCAGCCGGCGACCGCGACGGCGTCCGGACTCCTGCTGTCGCCCTCGATGATTTCCAACGCCTGAGTCCTGGCCCGCATCAGGTCCATCTGAGAATCGGCAAGGTGGACATCCCACCAGGTGGCGCCTTGACCGAAAATGGCCGATGCCATGATCACCAAAACCGGCAGGAGCCTCCGGACGATCATGGAACCTCCAGGGGGTGCTCGAGGGCACGCCGGCTTTTGACGAGGAAGGCACGGAGGCCGGACGCCTCCTCAGGGGCGACCAGTCCGGGGACCAGGTGGAATTGACCGGTAATTTTGTAGCCGTCGGAATGTCGTTCGACGTCGATAGTGAGTTCTCCGTACGGTGTTCGGAGTGCCACTGGGTCAGGGAGCACCGGCGGCGCCGGTCCCGGCCGAAGATCTATGGACCACTTGAGATCAGGCCGGATCGGCACGATGATTGGAGTTGAACGATTTTCCGACGACATTAGTTCGGTATCCAGTACAAAATTGCCGGGGTACGTCTTCAGCCCACCCCCGGCCAGAAGGGCAGAACGTTCGACCGTGGCCTGGACTTCGATTGTTGCGGTTTGCCGTCCCGGTTTGAGGTCAAGGTTGGGCTTACCAACAATCTGGGCGCCGGGAAACTGGCTTTGGATCCATCGGGAGAAGAGTGTTGGATTCCGGCTTCCACCGAAGTGGCTCCGCCGTATCGTTGCGGCTTCGCCTGTGTCCGAGGCTCGAAATATGAGATTGAAGACCCCATTCTCGGTTCGGGTCAGGGTGTAGCTGTAGTTGGATTGTCCGGCCCCGGGCGCCGGCGTTGTCACGGGCCGGCTCTCCGGCCCGTCGATCACCAGGGCCCAAGCGTTCTGGTCCGGAGAAGGGGGAGGAAAGGCGTTGTGCCCTGCGGCTGTTCCGTCCAGCCATAGGTCGTCCTCCGGAAGATAGGCGATGGCGTGGTTGAAGTCTTCGAGCAGGGCCATCTTTGCGGTGACTGGACCGAGGCCCGAAGTTCGAACCATCACCATCCGTGCCGGAATATCGATTGACGAGAAGAGTGCGACCAAAAGACCTGCCGTATCCTTGCAATCGCCCATGCGGTGCGCCAGAACCCAATCGGCGGAAAACGGCCGGTACCGATGTTCGCCAAACTCCAGACCGACATAGCGAATCTCGTTGGTAACGAAGGCATAGATACGGGCGATCTTCTCTCCGCGGTTCGTGATACCTCGAGTCAGTCGCTCAGCAACGTCTTCAATCTGTCTGGAGGCTCGGATCCGTGTGGCGACGTGCCGGCCGTACCAGTCAGCCAGATTGCCCCATTCCGGGTGGTTGGAGTAGGCAAGATGAGGACGAAAAACGAGTTCGGGACCCGGGGGCATGTCCTGGGGCATGGCGGGCAGGTCGTGAAAGATCCACTTGAGGTGAGTGGCGCCCCCAGAGTCTTCCGTGATCTCGGGAAGACCGTCGAGGTGGGCTAATTCCCACGCGGGCATCTGGTCTGCGGGGCCCGAGAGTTCAATCTCGGCCCGGAGGGTCGGCGCCGAGTGTCCCAGGCGAACGATGCCGCCCTCATAGGCGCCGGTTTCGTTTGCTTCAGCAGTCTCCGTGACAACGGTACTGATTTCGATGATGTCTCCTTCGGAGAGTTCGTCGAAGGAAAAGACCCGGAGGCGCGTGTCGTAGTAGATATTGAGTTCAGGTTCGGAAAGTCGAGGGGAATCCTGGCGCCGGGCGCTGATTTCACTGCCGTCCCGGCGGAGGATCCGGGCCTGCAATACCCGCAATCTCTGGGTTTCCGGGACGTAGGGTACGTGGTGCCTCTTGAGTGATCTGGAGGCTTCTGCATTTCGTACGAGCCAAGCCTGCTGAATTGTTTCTTCGGTCAAATTTCCGGGAAGGAATCGAACCGCCGTATGGTCCAACAGAAAGACGTTCGGCCCTTCGAGATGATCGACCTGGTCGGCCATGAGCCACAGCTGATCAGGGTCGAGGATTGGGTAGGTTTCTTCGGAATTTTCTCCCAACAACGCCAGCAGATGTTCGGCTCGGCGACTCTGGGGCCGGTCCTCGAGGACCCGGTGAGCGGCCTGGGTGGCGGCATCGTCGTGACCCAGTCGATGCTGGATGTGTGCCTGCTCCATCAGGAGGTCTATGTGGTTTGGACAGCGCATCAGCCCATCGGAAATCACCGAGGATGCGGTTTCGAGGTGATTGTTGGACGCGTGAAGGCGGGCCAGTCGAATTCGGAGACCGGGCTGGTTGGGGTCTCGGGCCAGTTGTGTCGTCAACAGCTGCTCCATGCGTGCGCCGTCGCCGCATCGTGCCGCATCATCGAGTTCGAGCTCTTCGACTATTGGGAGACCAGGAGCCAGTGCCGACAAGCGGCCCAGCACCTGATCCAACAACTTCCACCGTCCGAACTGTGCCGCCCATTTGGCCAGGACACTGAGGATGTCCAGGCACTCGGGTGCTCTCTCCATCTCCCGAATCACATCATCCAGGATCACCGGCCCCCACCGCTCCACATCAAGACTGAGGGCTGCGGCTGCTACGGCCGGACTTTCGAGGTGATCGTCCAAGAGCGATTCTGCTTCGAAATAGAGTCCTCGGTCCTGATACCAACGGGCCAATTCCGTTCGAGCGGGAAAGGCCGGGGCGCCGGCGTCAACGGCCTCTGTCAGAAGATCTCGTTCGGCAACAGCCTCTGAAGTGACCATCCACTCGAGAAGCCTTGCCTGTATTGGATTCTTTCGGCGGGCCTCTCGACAGGCCTTGCGGGCCGCGCCGGAACCTTTGGGGTAGGGGCTACGGTCGACCAGCAGGGATGCCAGGGCCAGTTGTGCCCCGGGCTGGCTTTCGGTGACGGCAGCTTGAATCTCACTCCCCAGTGTTCTGATTTCTGGTGGGCGTCGGTCAACCGGCCGACTTGTGGAGGGGGGTTGCTCGATCTCCCGAACTCCGGTCAGGGCAGATCCGTCGGGGGCTGTCAGGCGGACCCGTAACCACCAGTCCGAGGACTCGGATGCTACGGCAACGATCAGCGAGTTGTGTCCAGCCCGCAACCAGGCGCCGACGGCGACCTGATCCTCTGCTGCCCTGAGGGGGAAATCGGTTGTCAGCAGCAGCTCGCCGTTGAGCCAGACCCTGGCAACTTGTGCCGCCCCCAGACGAATGGCGACAGGTGCGATGGAATCATTGTCAACCGTCGTCGTCAGGTAGAGCATCTGCCGGCGCGCAGGCCACGCCAGGCCCTGAATCTGGACCCAACCCAGCGGGTCCGTGCCTGGAGTTGCACGCCACTCGGCATCCGCCGAGGGAAGGCCGGCCTGGTCGGGAAAATCCCCCAGTTCTTCGATCGAATGCGCCGGCGAGCACCACCACCGGGTCAGTCCGCCGCTGGTGTGAAATAGCTGGGCCGCAGCTGCCGGATGCCCCTGGTCCACGGTGAACTCCGCACGGAGGCGCCGTACTTCGTCGGCCATCAGAGGATCCATCGGATGTGCTGAGGCCAGGCGATCGAGAAGGTGGGTAGCGGTTGACCAGCGAGTCAGGGAGTGGCGGTATTCGAGGGCCATCTGGATGTAGGGGTAGTCGATCGGTGTCAATCCGTGCTCAAGAGCCGTAGTGACCTGGAGTGAAGCCCAGGTATCGACCGAGTCGGTGGTGTTCTCCGCCGCTCGTGGCGTCGATGTGAGGCCGAAAATCAGGGTGCACACGAGCAACCCTCTCAGACCGATGATCGACCGGTGAATCCCGGCTCTCCCGTACCTCATCGAGGGAGTATGGCATAACGATTTACACCCTGGCCTCGGTGCCTGAGCTTTGAACCCTGATCCCTGAATTTTGAACCTATTTCCCAAATCTCGACTCCAAACCCCTAACCCCTAACCCCCAACCCCTAACCCCAAAAGTCCCAATGGGTTGTGTGATCTCCATTCGTCTCGGCTACAATGACCACTCGAAGTGGAGGTGTCATGCTGCACGTCGTCATCATGGCGGGAGGTTCGGGAACCCGGTTCTGGCCCGCGTCCAGGAAGAAACGCCCCAAACAGTTTCTGCAATTGGCCTCTGACCGGCCTCTTTTGAGGTTGACATACGAAAGACTGACGCCCATGGTTCCTCCCGAAAGAATCTGGGTGGTGACGGCCTCCTCGACGGTTGAACTCACGCGGGAGATCCTGCCGGAAATGCCGGCGGAGAACGTCCTGGGGGAACCGGTGGGCCGGGACACTGCGGCATGCGTCGGATTTGCTGCCGAGGTGCTCCGCAGCTGTGACCCGGACGCCGTGTGTCTGGTACTGCCCGCGGACCACGTGATCAAGGATGAAGATGAATTCAGACGGGCCATGAGTGCCGGTGTACGCCAAGTGGAAGAGCGTGGTGGCCTGTTGACCTTCGGGCTGAAGCCCACCGGTCCCGAAACCGGCTTCGGCTACCTCCAGGTTGGCGATGTGAACCGGACGATCGACGATTATCACATTCATTCATTGAGTCGTTTTGTCGAAAAGCCGGACGTCGCTACGGCTCAAGATTACCTTGATCAGGGGGATTTCCTCTGGAACTCCGGCATGTTCGCCTGGAAAGCTGAGGATCTCCTGGCCGAGATCGACCGCCAGCTTCCGTTGCTTGCCCAGGGTCTGCGCCGCATCGGTAACGCCCAGGGCACGGGAGACCAGGCAAAGGTCCTGGCCGAGGTCTATCCGCACCTTCCCAGGATCTCAGTCGACTTCGGCATCATGGAGGGTGCTGCCCTGCGCTGGACCGTACCGGTCTCGTTTCGATGGTCCGATGTCGGGTCCTGGCCGGCGCTACGAGAAGTTCTCCCTTCAGATAATGCCGGAAATATCAGCCGAGGCCGAACCGTCATTCTTGATGCTAATCGCAACGTCATCGTCAGCGAAGGTCCGGTCATTTCGCTGATCGGAGTCGAGGATCTGGTCGTTGTGGCGACGCCCGATGCCGTGATGGTCGTTCCCGTCGATCAGGCCCAGAAGGTCAAGGCTGTTGTGGAAGAACTGGAAAACCGAGGCTGGGACGACGTGTTGTAGGGGCACGGCGTGCC
>JAOZPW010000022.1:18175-22859 GCA_029932545.1 Thermoanaerobaculales bacterium
TTCCCGGGTCGCCGCAGTCGGCGTTCGACCTGACCGGCTTCGATCAGGCTTCGGACCAGCTGGTCGTCCGAGTAAAGCGATGCCCCCCGAAAAAGCCGTTGCATGGCCCAGGGAGAAGGACTTTTGGGCTTGGCGCCCGCTTTGGCGCCACTCCGGAAGGGTGCGCCGGGATCAGCCTCGATATGGGTCTTGAGCTTGGGGCCAAGACGAGGTTTGAATGTTCGGGAGTACCACGCCCGGTTCGAGTTGGTTTTGGGGTCCAATTCGGATTCGGCGCCGATGACCCGTGCAGCGCCCCGGAGGTAGAGCATCCGGGTGAAGGTGTCGATTGCCAGGTTGAAGACACGGATACCCAGGGCTCCTCCGTCGATATGACCTCCGGACCAATCACGGATTGGAAGACCCCGCCGGGCATCGTCGAGAAATTTGACTGCGGTCCGGGCGTTCCGGCCGAGGATGGCATCCTGGAGAACCTCGAGTGAGCCCTCACGAGGCAGAACCAGACGACGAACTAGGGCTTCATCGATCAGACCATCCGTTCCGGCGGCAACGGCGAGCTTCCCCGTTTCCTGGACCAAACGCCGGGGTGCGAAGCCGAGACGTTCGAAGAGCAGACTTTCGGCCGCGGGTGCAAACCGAGCGGTCGGGGCATCCCGGCTCATCAGCCGGCGCAATACGGTTTTCTGGGCGTCGGATACGGCACAATCCTCCCAGGGTTTGGGAGGTTCGGGCGTCGCAATCCATTCCAGACTGCCCGAGGCCTCCACCGCCTTGGCCAAGGATCCGGTTGGTTTTGCGCCGCACCAGACCCCCATCACAAGGGCCGCACCTTCGGGTATGCCGCCCTCCAACATTTTCAACAATGGCCGGACCAGCTCATCGACGGCCTTGGCGTTTTTCCGAGACGGTACTGATGGGCCTCCCGGGCTCGATGAGGCGATGACCCATTTGCTTGCGTCCGGAACCAGAAGAACGCGCTCGGGGTTAAAAAGGGAGGGAGAGTTCAGCTCGACCGCGACGTCTTCCGGTGTGATGTCGTCCGGCAGAGTCTCGACGGCAGGGTCGGACATGCCACCCCCGGCCCGTTCGGTCGCTTCCTTGAAGGCATCCTCCAGAAAGAAATCATCACCGGCGGCGACCAAGACGAGTCTAGTCTCGTGACTCAGAGGTCTCCCCGATCCAGGAGTTCCTGGCATTCAATACAGTGGCGGGCCCAGGGAACCGCGGTCAGTCGGGCCTTTTGAATGGTTTTGCTGCAGTTGACACACTTGCCGTATTCGCCGCTTTCGATTCGACCAAGGGCCCGGTCGATCCGTCGCACGAGATCTCGTTCGTTGATTCTGACGCCGTAAGACACTTCGCGGTTGAAGGCATCTGTGGCGCGGTCACCCAGATCGGGCGTTTCAGTATCACCATGTTGGCTTTCGGTGGTCCGTGCAGCCTGGACCAACTCCTGGACTTCTCGCCGTTTCTCTTCCAGCCGTTTGCGGAAACGGTCCAGTTCGGTTCGTCTCATGGGGCGTGTCCTCCCTTCATCCCCCGAAGGCGGGAGATACTACAATTGTACAACCAACTCAGGCGGGGCGAAACCAGAAGAAGATGGCGCGCCTTCACCCGAGCCCGAGCCCGTTATCGTTGTCGTTATCGAAATGCGTTGCACCATCAAGCTGGGCTCAGACAACCACTCCACTGGTTTTTCAGCCAGCGGCGAAGACGAGACGAGTTGGGCACGGCAACGGTAACGGGCTCGGGAAAACCCCACGGAATGCCATCACCGGCACATCCTTCAAGAGTTACCTTTTGTAATACATCGGCTTGCCTTCTGCCTCGATTTTTCGAAGTGGTTCCAGGATAAACTGGCAACCCGGGTCAGGAAATCCCCGCCCGGTGATAGTTCCCCGGTCCGAGAATATCGGTTGCCCGGTAGAGTTGTTCCCAAACCATCAGTCTGGCCAGCAGGTGGGGAAGAGTCATTGGACTGAGTGACAATACGACGTCGGCCTGGTCACACAGGGAGGACGCAACGCCCAAATCAGAGCCGAGAACGAAGGCGACACCTGGAGGAGCCTGACGTTCCGTCACCTGCAGGAAGTGAGCAAAATTGGTCGAGGTCCGACTTTGACCGTGTTCGTCGAGTACCACCAACTGCCATCGGGGCGGGATCCGTGCGAGTACCGTTTCGGCCTCTCGAACCAGAGCTGCCCTGGGGTCGGCTTCCCGAAGACTGTTCGCCGGTTTGAGCGCAATGTCCTCTGCGGGCCATCGACGGGAGACCCTGCGGCGGAAGTCCTCGACCTGGGTTTCGTAGGGACTGCGGGCGGGCCGGCCAAACCAGTAAACACTGACGCGCATCACGGCACCCAGGCGCCTGCAACCCTCAAGGGACATGCCGCTAAGAGGGAGAAATAGCCACAAAAAGGCGCAAAAAGATACGAAGAGGAGAAGGGTGGGAACGATGCGCTCGCCATCAATTTCTTGTGAAGGAGACAAAGGCCGCTTCTGATCTTCGATTTTTGTGCCCTTTGGTGCTTTTTTGAGGCTGCTCTCATTGTGTCGTCTTGCAATAGACCTACTGAACTTCAGGCCTCTCCTGGAGGTTCGACTGGCGCCTCTTGAGTTTCGGCCTCGGGGGAAAAGGTCTCAATCCGGGGGGCGTCGCCCCAGAGTCCCTCGAGGTTGTAGTAGGCGCGGCGTTCTTCGGTGAAGACGTGCACGATAACGTCTCCGAAGTCGATCAAGACCCACTGGCCTCCGCCGCTGCCTTCAGTATGGAGAGGCTTGCGCTTGGATTTAAGGCGCCTCCTGATCTCGTCGGCTACTGCATCGAGGTGCCGGTCCGACGAGGTCGAGCAGAGCACGAAGGCATCGGTGAATGAGGTCAGGTCTGACACATCCAACGCGGTGACATCAAAGGCCTTCTTGTCGAAAGCTGCTGCTGTGGTATTTCGGACCAATTCCAGGGTATCTGGGTCCAACATCAGGTGGTTTCCTCTCCGTGATGACGGTACAAGCTATATTTTTCGATGTAGGTAAACACCTCGTGCGGCACCAATTCCCGGATGGGGAGTCCGAGACTTTGACGTTCGCGGATAGATGTCCCCGAAATTGGAAAGGGCTCGTGGTTGAGCAGGTAAATAGTCTTGGTATCGGTGTCGCTGACATCTTCGAAGGGGGTGATTACACACATTCGGCCCCGGATCTCTTCGGGTACTCGATTCTTCAGATTGTCCCCCCACATATGGGAGCGGTGAAGCACCACCAGATGTGCAAGATCCACCAGATCACGCCATCGTTCCCACGAACCGATCTGCGAGAATGAGTCCGAGCCCATGATGAAGTAGGGAGTCTTGTCGGGGAAGCGCTGGGTGAAGCGGCGAACGGTGTCGACGGTATAGCTCGGGCCCTGAGTGAAAACCTCGGCGTCCGACGCGAAGAACCCCTCGTAATGCAATGTGGCGCTCGCTACCATCGACAACCGGTGGGTAACCGGGGTCAACGGTTCAGCCGGCTTGTGCGGAGGTTCGCCGGCCGGTACGAAGTAGACGGCCTCGAAATGAAAGGTCTCGAATGCACGAACCGTTGGCACCAGATGCCCCAGATGAAAGGGGTCGAAGCTACCTCCGTAGACCGCGATGCGTCCGGCCATCAATAGACCTCCCTCTCGTCGCCAGTGAGATCAAACAGAAGGTGGAGCAGTTTGGCTACTCCTTCACCGGTGACCGCCGAGATCGTGTGGGTCTCGACATCGAATGCCGATCCTACATCAGCCAAGTCGATCAGGGCCTGATCCCGATCCAATACGGCGTCCATTTTGGTTCCAACCAGGAGCCATCGCCTCTCAGCCAGCGAAGGGCTGTGGGCGAAGAGTTCGTCACGAATCATCGTGACCCGTTCCGCGGGTGGGGGATCGACCGTTGAGAGATCGACAAGATGGACCAGGGCGCGACACCGCTCAATGTGGCGCAGGAATTGTGCGCCAAGACCGGCGCCTTCGTGGGCGCCCTCAATGAGGCCCGGAATATCGGCCAGGACCAGAGTCCGGTAATCCTCACCGGGGGCCTTGACCACTCCGAGATAAGGTTCCAGGGTTGTGAAGGGATAATCGGCCACCTTCGGGCGGGCCGCTGACAGGCGAGACAGCAATGTGGATTTTCCGGCGTTGGGCAGACCGACCAGACCGAGGTCGGCGATCAGCTTGAGCTCACATTCCAATATTCGTTCCTGCCCGGGCTGACCGTTGTCTGCGCGGCGCGGCGCCCGATTGGTTGCCGTGGCAAAACGGGCGTTGCCCCTGCCCCCGCGACCCCCATGAGCAACAACGAGCTGCTGTCCGGCTTCGGTCAAATCATCCAGAACTTCACCGCTCTTGGCTTCCCGGACAATCGTGCCGGGCGGGACGTCCACGGTAGTGGTGCGGCCTCCAGCTCCGGTCTTGTTGGAGCCGAGTCCGTTCCGCCCTCGTTCGGCTGATACAAGGGATTGGCTGTGCAGACTCAAAAGTGTGTTGAGATTGGGGTTGACGACGAAGATGACGTCGCCCCCTCGGCCCCCGTCGCCCCCATTCGGGCCGCCGTGCGGTACAAATTTCTCACGCCGGAAGGATACGCAGCCGTTGCCGCCGTTGCCGGCACGAACCGTTATCCTGGCGGAGTCAATCAGCATAGTTCTTCAGGTGTTGGTGAGA
>JAOZPW010000211.1:0-4401 GCA_029932545.1 Thermoanaerobaculales bacterium
CCTCGTCCGCAACCGCCACGAAATCCAACGTCACTTGGTAGACATCGAGTTTCTCAAATTCAAAGCACATGCGTGTTCCTTTCATCAATGACACTACCGATAACGGTAACGATAACGGGCTCGGGCTCGAAGGAACGCGGTGTCGGTCTCAGTGTTAAAACCGTCTCACCTCCAGTGGGTGTTTCATTTAAGTTAGCGCGTACGGGGGTCCGCCCCTACAATTACGCCGGGAACGGTAGGGTAGGCCCCTGTGTCTGCCCTGTGTTTTTTCGCGCAGGACACTGCCCATTTTCCAGTATCAAGTGCTCGTCGTACTCTCAGCGAGCCACTCCTCAATCATCTGCGCCACGACCTCCGGCCTCTGCATGGGCAGCATGTGCCCGGTTCCCTCAACAATCCTGCAGACGCCATTCGGCGCCTTCTTCTCGAACTTCCTGGCTGCCCCGGCTGTGAAAGTATCAGAATGTTCCCCGCGAAGAACCAAGACAGGGACGCTGATCCTGGAAATCTCAGACCAGACATCGTGCGGACCCACCTCAAAGATCCGGGCTTCCCACGCCTTTGGGTAGCGGAGCCGAACCGTTCCGGAATTGCTGTCCTGTTCAAGACCGGCCTCGAGGTAGGCGTCAAAGGCCGCGTCGGTCCAGTCCTTAAAGACTGCCTTCCCGGTCCACGACCGCCGCACGGTATCCCGGTCCGGCCATGCGTCTCGCCGCCTCAAGGCCCCCACCATCAGTGGCATGGTATGCGCTCGCCCCCACCGTTTCATCTGGCCCCAGACCAATGACCGAAATCCCGAAAAAATGACAGGATCCAACAACACAAGCGCTCGATAGAGTTCCGGGTTCGAAGCTCCGACCAAAAGGTTCACAACGCCGCCGAGGCTGTGTCCAACACCGATGACCGGTCTGCGGAAGTGCCCATCTATTCCAATTTTCAAATCGTCGGCGAGTGATTGCCAGCCTGATATTTCTCTTGGGTCGGTTCCCTGGATCAGGGGCCGGGCTTCCCAGCCGGTGACCTGGAAAGACTGGGCCAATCGATCAAGAAAAGGCTCATAGCTCCCAATCGGAAAACCGTTGGCATGAGCAAATACCAATGCGGAGCCTTCACCACCGCAGTCTACCCACCGAGAGTTTTCCATGAACTCAGGCGGACTGGAAACTGGCGACGGCGGCTTCGTCTTCGTCGTAGACCTCGAGCAGCGGCAGAATCTGAGTTAGTTTGAGCGTCCGTTCTATCTGAGGCCGAGGCCGCAACAGTTTGACCTCGGCGTCAAATCGGTGCGACAACTTCCAGCCGGCAACCAGTTCTCCAATTCCAGATGAATCAAGGACCGTCACGGCCTTGAGGTTAATGACGATCTTCTTCCACCCCTCGGCCAACAGTTCGTTGACGATTTCACGCAGGAGTTCATCGCCAACGCCACCAACCAACCGGCCCTCAAGATCCACAATGATCACGTCGTCGAAATGCCGTACATCAACTTTCATGCCTAGAGTCTACCTGAGTAAAGCTCTTCCGGCGACAGAGATATGCTCAGGGCTTGTGGCCATATGAGAGGATCAGGAATATCAACACAGTATTCGGACGACCTCTAACAGCGCCGGAAGGGTTTCTAGCAAGTCCTGACTAACAACATACAAATCTAATTGGAGGTTTCTGGGATAAATATGCTATGATTTGATTTCTTATTAATATTTAATTGCTAGGAACTGAAAGGAGCCCCTTCGAATGAAATTTGACACCGAGAAAGAGTTGACTAGTCTGACCTTTGATGAGCTTAAAAAGATAGAAATAGAAACCAAGAAATTTTTGTCTAAGATTCACAGAACCAAAGTGAGTCTTGAAAAGGCTGAGGCCAAAAAGAAGGTTCGAGAGGCTCTCAATGCGGCGAAAGATGCCCTGAAGGAAAAAGAGGCGGACCTTAGAGAAGCTCTTTCCACTATGGGCTACACCAAGGATCAGATCAAGGAAGCGGTTCGAGCAATGCTCCAGACCACATCCAAGCCCACCCAAAAAGCAAAACGAAACCGTGGTCCAGCCAAGTTTATTTACACCCACCCCAAGACCAAAGAAACTTATACCGCCGGCAAACCCCCCAAGTGGTTTCAGGATATGAACACACAGCAACGGGCGAAGATCCGGAAGGAAAATCCCGCTCGAATCAAGTGGGAGAAAGAACAGGGATAAGACCCCTCAACGAATCCTTCAATCCCCCCCCCTCTTTGAGGGGGTTTTCTTGTTCTTCCGGTGGGTATTCATCGGGGCAAACTGAATTGGAAAGTCATACCATTCCTTGTCAGGTGAGGGCGCCTGAGGTAGACGGGACGTCTGCCTCGACAATTACGGTCATCTCGGCTGCACGGGTCGCAGACCCCCTGTAGAATCCCAGTCGTATGCGGATCAACCCAATCGTCATCCTGCTCATTGGTTACAGCACAGTCCTCCTCGTGCTCTCTAGACGACGCCCGAGTGAAAAGCCCGGTTCTTTCCTTCTGGCTGGACGGGCACTGAGTCTCCCCGCGCTCGTGGCAACGATGGTGACGACCTGGTATGGGGGAATACTCGGCGTTGGGGAATATGCATGGCGTTACGGCGTCTCAACGTGGGTAGTCTTCGGACTCCCCTACTATTTCGCCGCGATTGTCTTCGGTCTCTGGCTGGCGCCGCGCCTTCGGCGTTCGAACGCGGTGTCCATTCCTGATCTTCTCGATCGGACATATGGTCGAAAGACAGCGCTGACAGGGGCCATGGGTGTCTGGGCCGGCACGATCCCGGTTGCATACCTTCTGATGTTGGCAACTCTCATTCATCAGGTCCTGGGGTGCTCTCTGGTTCTCGCCACACTGATCGGTGCTGGATTCTCGTGCTGGTATATCGGGGTTTCAGGTTTTCGCGCTGTGGTACGAACTGATTTCTTTCAGATGGTACTGATGTTTGGCGGGTTTCTGCTGCTTCTCCCGGCGACACTGGCTCAGACCGGGGGGTTCTCCGGCCTTTGGGCCGCCCTGCCTCAGACCCATCGCGCCTGGGATGGCGGCTTGGGCTGGCAGGCAGTCCTGGTCTGGTACCTGATTGCATTCCAGACAGTGGTCGAGCCCGCCTTCTATCAGCGGGTATTTGCCGCCCGCAGTCCCAGGGTAGCTCGAACCGGGATCCTCGTCTCGGTGGCCTTGTGGGCAGTGTTCGACTTTCTCTCCATCGTCACCGGCCTTGGAGCGCGCGTCCTGCTGCCGGACCTGAACGATCCTTTGGCTGCCTACCCGGCCCTCGCACAGCTTGTTCTCGGTCCGTGGGGCGCCGCCTTTTTCATGCTGGCCCTCTTTGCAATCGTCATGTCGACTCTGGACTCGTATCTCTTTCTGGCAGCCTCAACCTTCGGCCACGATTTCTTCAAAACGTCCGCCGCTGAAGGTGATCGGCTGAGAATTCGGGTTGGCCTCGGCATCTCGGCAGGGCTGGCGGTTGTTGGGGCGCTGGTTTTCGATTCTGCCATCGACGTCTGGCATCACGTCGGATCGGTCCTGACCGCCTCCCTCCTGATACCGGTATTGGGCGTTCACCTGCCCCGTTCCGCCCAAC
Organism: Thermoanaerobaculales bacterium; assembly: GCA_029932545.1. GTDB lineage: Bacteria > Acidobacteriota > Thermoanaerobaculia > Thermoanaerobaculales > Sulfomarinibacteraceae > DAOWGJ01. Next base: position 3,586 of record JAOZPW010000211.1, read on the forward strand.
CCTCGGCAAAGGGCGCAATTGCTGCAATGGTCCTGGCTGCCGTGACCGCCACCGGCTGGATCATCGCTGGAAATGACCAGGGCTACCCCCTCGGAATGGAGCCTCTCTTTCCCGCTCTGGGTGTGGCATTGCTTTGTTGGGCCATTGACCGGCTTTGGTCACGTTTCGAGGCCCGAGGCTGAAGAAATCAACTCTTCGTGCGCGAAGCGCATATTGCGATAGGAGGGTGGAACGGATTGGCCAATACGTTCCCAATCGACCTGACGTCACCCTCCAAGGCCAATTCGGAATGCACTTCTATCGCAGGGATACCGCAAAAAGAATCGCCAGAAAATGCAGGACCGATCCGGCCAGCACAAACAAATGCCATACCATATGACTGTAGGGCAGGCGTTTCCATCCGTAAAATATCAGGCCTGAGGTATAGGCAAGACCCCCAGAAACAAGCAACCACAATGGCGCCGTATCCATCATCGTGATCAAGGTCCTGCCAAAAGTTACGACCAACCAACCCATCGTTACGTAGAGGCCCATCTCCAGCCACTTGGCGCCCTTGAAACCCCATACCGTCACCACGACGCCGAGGGCGGCAAGGCCCCAAATAAGCCCGAAGAGTGCCCAACCCTCTGTCCCACCGATGACGACAAGGGCTATCGGCGTGTAGGTTCCGGCAATCAGGAAGTAGATCGCCGAATGGTCGAGCACCCGGAGCGTCCTCTTGACCTTTTGACCCGGCAGAGCGTGGTAGAGAGTGGAGACGCCGTAGAGAACTATCAGTGTTGCACCGAAGACTGAAACCGCTACGACTTCAACCGA
>JAOZPW010000211.1:4411-6928 GCA_029932545.1 Thermoanaerobaculales bacterium
CTGAGCAGCCAGCCCAGGCCGTGTGTGATGCTGTTTGCTATCTCTTCTCCGACGGAATAGGTGGGACGAAAGGATACTTCCATCTCCGAATCCTATCGACAATGGAGCAGCCTGGCAAATTGAAGGCCAAAAAAGGGAGACAGTCGATCGAAAAACCGGAACCAGTATTTTTTGTATCTGAGAAAGCAGCTTCTACAGCGGGCGCTTATAAGAGAAGACAGATATATCGAAATTTGCAATATTGGGGGTTGCAATATTTGAGGATGTGATACATCATGCCCGCGAAATTGAATGTGAATATTTTCACGTTCAAGGAGGTGCGGATGCAAACCCTGAGGATGAACACCGAAAATCTCCCGGAGTTCTTGCAGGCTCTCAAGGACTGGGGAAAAGTCTGGGCGCCGGTCGAACGAGAGAAAAAGGTCTTTTCCCTCGAACCGATCGACGATGTGAGCAAGGCTCGCCCGGACGCCTTGACGACGATTATTCCCTTCAAAAAGCTGCTGCTGAAACCCAGGTTTACAATGATGGAAGGCCCCCCGGGCGGCGCCGTCAAAGACAGCCGGGATAACGACGCCGGGCCACAGGTTTTCTTCGGCGCCCATGCCTGCGACATCCATTCCCTCAAGATTCTCGACCTGCTCTACCTCTCGGATTTTGTCGATCCCTACTACGCCCGCAATCGGGAGCAGTTGACGGTGGTCGGCTACGGTTGTTGGCCGGACGAACAGTGCTTCTGCGATTCAATGGACACCGCAAGCGCCGACGATGGTTTTGATCTCTTTCTGTCGCCGCTGGAGGGTAGATTTCTCGTGGCGGTCAATACCTCCAGAGGTGACGATATTGTCAGGGCCAACGCCCATCTCTTTGAGGAGGACACGCCTGAGGATGCCAAGGATTACCTTGCCTACCTCAAGAAACGAAAAGCAGCCTTTACTTTGAAGATGGACGTCGACGACCTCCCCTACATCCTCGAATTAAAAAAAGACGACCCGGTATGGGACGAACTCGGTAAGAAATGTCTGTGCTGCGGTTCATGCTCGATGGTTTGCCCGACCTGCTCATGTTTCAACGTCATCGATGAGCTTCATGAGGACGGTGTCGCACGCCGGGTCCGAGTCTGGGATGCCTGCCTCTTCCGGGACTATGCAGTCGTCGCCGGCGGTCACAATTTCCGCAAGGACCGGGCCGACCGGGTCAAGCATCGCTACTACCACAAACAGGAGTCGTTCGTTCGAAAATTCGGAATGCCCTCGTGCGTTGGCTGCGGCCGTTGTATCGAGTATTGCCCCACCGGCATCAATGTCGTTGAGGTCTTCCAGCACGTGAGAGGTGAACTGTGAAAAACCTGCTACCCACGGTGGGTCAATGTGCCCCGAGCGTTCTGCCGACCGGTCAAAACCCATATCTCCCGGCCGACGCCAGAATCCTCCGAATCCAGGACCTTGGTGACGACATCAAGCTTTTTGACCTTCGATTCACCGACCCGGTTCTGGCCGAGAATTTTTCATTCCGCCCCGGTCAGTTTGTAGAGCTTGGAGTCATCGGCGTTGGTGAGGGCCCCTTTTCCCTCCCCTCTTCGCCCACACGGAAAGGCTTCTTCCAACTCGGCATTCGCCGGGCCGGTGTTCTGACGGACTATATTTTCGACCACCTCACCGAGGGAGACATCGTCGGAATCCGCGGTCCGCTGGGCAACGGCTTCCCAGTGGAACGATTCGAGGGAGGGGACGTCCTGGTGGTATCAGGAGGCCTGGGCATGGTGCCGTTGAGAGGCCTGATGCAATACCTGATCGACCAGCGCCATTTGTTCAACCGGGTCGTTCTCCTGTATGGGAGCCGGAGTCCGGAGCAGGTCCTGTTCCGAGAGGAACTGGAGAGCATGAATCGGCGGGGAGATGCCGACATCGTCCTCAGTGTCGACTCGGACGAAGGCCAACAGTGGTCCGGCAAGACCGGATTCGTCACCGACCTTCTGCGTGAAGTCGACCTCGATCCGTCAACGACCCATGCTGTCGCCTGTGGACCACCAATCTTCTACAAATTCGTCTTGGAGAAGTTGGTTCACAAAGGTTATGCCAAGGACCGAATCTTCCTCAGTCTCGAGCGCCGCATGGAATGCGGTGTCGGCAAGTGCGGCCACTGCGGCGTCGGATACACATTTACCTGCCTCCATGGCCCGGTGTTCTCATATTGGGACGCCCTGAACCTCCCCGAATTGATTTACACCTAAAGAATGGACTCAACAATGTCGATAACTCAAAAACCACAAGTCGGAATCTTCGGCCTGACCGGCTGCGCCGGAGATCAGCTCCAGATCCTGAACTGTGAGGACCAACTCCTTTGGTTGGCGTCCCAGATTGACATCGTTGACTGGGTGATGGCGAAGTCGGACAACGATCACGAATGTCCCCTGGACATCGCATTTATCGAGGGCGTCGTCGCCACGGAACGGGACTTGGACACCATCAAGAGCGTTCGGGAACGAACCGGCTTCTTGGTGGCAATCGGCACCTG
>JAOZPW010000212.1 GCA_029932545.1 Thermoanaerobaculales bacterium
GCAGTCGCCCCTCCGGAAATTGACCTCGGCGGCCTACGGCGCTGGCAATCACTCGGTCGCCAACGCGCTCGCCGCAGGAGTGCCACTCTTCCCATTTTCCGCAACGTCTCCCCTTTCAGATCGTCTGCCTGTGGAAAATGGGAAAAGAGCGGCACCTCCCGATTGGGCGTTTTGGGCGCTCTCGGGGTTGCGGGTCGGCATTGGCTTCAGCGTCAGGGGCCGGGACAGCAAGCAGGGACGGGGACCGCGTCAGGCGGCCGGTTCACCTGATCGGCGATCGATTTAAGAGGCGCCGGCACCCGAATCACTAGCGCGATTGACATCCCTGCCGCGGACTCCGAATTTCAGAAGAAAAACACAGTGTCCTTTTCTTGTTCCACCCCACCATAACCGACATCAGCTACCGCCGCCGCCAGGCAAAGTAGCGTCGAAGCAACTTGCTTCGGCCCTCGGTCAGTCGGGTGCGATTGAAGAGGTCACCCGCCTTGCGGATCGCCTCAGCCTGAGTGGGATAGGGGTGGATCACGGACGCGAGCCTGCCGAGGCCGACCTTGCCGACCATCGCAGTCGTCAACTCCGAGATCATCTCGCCGGCATGGCGCGCCACCACTGTGGCCCCGACGATCTGGTCGGTGCCCTTCTTGACGTGGACCTTGACGAACCCCTCCTCCTCGCCCTCGGCGATCGCCCGGTCGACCCCTGCCATTGGGACGGTGAAGGTCGTCAGCTCGACGCCCTGGGCCGCGGCGTCATGCTCGTACAGGCCGACATGGGCGATCTCGGGGTCGGTATAGGTGCACCAGGGGATGGTCAGAGAGCTGACCCGCTTCTTACCGGCGAAGCCGAAGAAGGCGTTCTGGATCACGGCGCGGGCCATGAAGTCAGCTGCATGGGTGAACTTGAAGGGCGAGCAGACGTCACCGGCGGCGTAAATCCGGGGGTTCGAGGTCTGAAGAAAGTCGTTGACCTCCACTCCCTGCCGGTCGAAAGAGACGTTCGCAGCCTCGAGGCCGAGGCCATCGACGTTGGGTGCCCGGCCAACGCCCACCAGGATCGCGTCCACTTCAAGCGTTGTGCGCCGGCTGTCCGCCACCAGGTGGAGGACCTTGACCCCACCCCTGATCTCGACCCGCTCAAGTTGAGTGCCGAGCCAAACGTCCACACCATCGCTCTCGAACGCAGTCCTCAAGACCGCCACGGCGTCCGCGTCCTCACGGGGAAGGAAGTGCTCAGCCATTTCGATGATGGTCACCTTCGTGCCAAGCCGCGCAAAAGTCTGGGCCAGCTCGCAACCGATCGGTCCTCCACCGAGGACCGCCAGGCGGGCCGGCTGCTCCACGAGGTTGAAGATAGTCTCGTTGGTCAGGAAACCGGCCTCGGCGAGACCGGGAATCGACGGAACTGCCGCTCTGGCGCCGGTGGCGATGACCGCTCGCTCGAATCGGAGGGTCGCACCGCCCACCTCGACCGTGTCCGGCCCCGTGAAACGCCCGCCACCGAGGAAAACGTCTACGCCGTATTCGTCACGGAAGCGGTGGGCGGAATCGTGAGGGCTGATGTCCGCGCGGATGCGGCGCACCCGCTCCATCACCGCGGCGAAGTCAACCCGCGAACCCTCCGGCACCTGCACGCCGAATCGGCCTGCAGAACGGACGTCGGCCAGGGCTCTCGCGGCACGAATGATGGTTTTCGACGGGATGCACCCGACGTTGAGGCAGTCGCCACCCATCAGATGGCGCTCGATGAGGGCAACTTTGGCGCCCATCCCGGCTGCCCCTGCGGCACTGACCAAACCTGCGGTGCCGGCGCCGACGACAACTAGGTTGTAGCGCTTCACGGGCTCAGGGTTGACCCAGTCAACTGGGTGAACGTTGGTGAGCAACTTCAGGTTGTGTTCGTCTCGGGGAGTGACTTCAGGCAGCGCAGTCATGCGAGGCTCCTTGTACATTGATCTGATCGGACTCTCTGTTCTGCAGGGCGCGGCTCGCTCGGCGCACGATCATGCCAAGACCGATTGCCACTGCAACCACCACCCCGACCAGGAACCAGGGCACCCTTCCCTCGGCCAGGCCCTTGGTCACGGCGTCAGCTCCGACCACGTACAGTATAGTTCCGGGCAACATACACAGCCAAGACCACAGCACGTAGGTGCCAAAGCGCACCCTGGTCAGACCGAAACCGTAGTTCAAGAAGGTGAACGGGAAGATCGGCACCAGCCGGGTGATCGCCACGACGATCGCACCATGGTCTGCGGTCATTCGATCGAGGGCCAAGAATCTCTCGTTCTTGCCGAGCCAGCCGGCAACCGAATCACGGGCGAACCAGCGAGCAACCGAAAATGCCAGCGCCGCCCCCAGCGTCGAGGCGACGCTGACCGACGCTACGCCCAGGACTGAGCCGAACATGGCCCCTGCGGCAATGGTCAACACCGATGCCGGCACGGCCGCAACGACGGCAACAGCGTACAAGACGATGAAAACCACCTGTCCCCACGCCTCCAACTCCAGGATCCAGGTCCGAAGGCCGTCAAGGCGTGCCCCGAGGCCGAACACATTGGCAGCTGCCAGCATTGCGACCAGAACGAAGCCCAGCACAACCGGCCTCACCCAGGGCCGGCTCGCCGGCTCGTTCGCCGTCGATTCCGCCTGTGCCACGATTACCGCACCATCGTTTACCGCGTTTCGTTCCATGTCGCCCTCCTTCATGGGATTGGTTCAGAAACATGGTTTCGTTACACAGCCGAGAAGAGAAAGTGTCCCTTTCTTGCTTTCTTTGAAGGCATCGCCAATTCCTGGGTCTCCGATCGCCCCCGCTCGGTACATTTTCCTCAAGGGGCTTGGCTACCAGAATTGGAAGGCGATCGCCCCTTGAGGAAAATGACCTCGGCGGCCTGCGGCGCTGGCAATCACTCGGTCGCCAACGCGCTCGCCGCAGGAGTGCCACTCTTCCCATTTTCCGCAACGCCTCCCCTTTCAGATCGTCTGCCTTGGGGAAAATGGGAAAAGAGCGGCACCTCCCGATTGAAAAAGTGCCCGGTACATGCATCTAGTCTTTTCCCTTGGATCGATCGCGCAGGTTGTGATCCAGGGCTTCGAAAACCCGTCGTTCTATTCATCGGCCTCCATACGAACCTCTTGGATCTGTCAGTGATTTGTCAGTCGCTGTCATTAGGATTCACCCAAGGGTCTTCCATTGCATTGGCCTTCAGGGCGCTGGATGCGCGGGCCCCAGATACGGAGGGAGAACGGTATGCGTCGGGGAATCTCACAACGAAGTGGTGCGATGAATGGGTGCCCGTGCAGCTTGCTCTTCCTGATCGTTCTGACCGGCTGGGCTTCGGCGCTGGATGCGGCCGAACCATTTTTCGTAAGGACTCCCAATTCTGTCTCGGAGTCGCCCGCCTACCGTGTGTTCGGAACTGTGCAGCCACTTGTGGTCTCGCGTGACGGCATCCGCATCAAGGCGAAACGTCAACCGGCCCTTAAAGATTCGGAACAGGCTGCGGGTCCCGCCTCGACCTGGATCATCGGCTTCGAAGGGGCGAATCAGGACCGTGTGATCGAGGCTTTCGACCGGCGTCGTACCCGGTTTACATACCTAGGGGGAAGGGCTCCGGGTGGACGAATCGAACAATCTGTCTGGGGCGGAATTCGGATTCGCGGGCTTTACCCGGGAGTCGACCTCGAGATCGTCATCTTCGGTGGCCGTCCGGTTCTACGGATCGTTGCCTCGAAGGAGGTGGATCTGGACAGGGTGAGGATCCGGGTCGAGGGGGAGGACATCGTTGGCGCCGGTAGCGAGGCATTGATCCTTGAGGGTGGCGTCAGGCTCCGTGTGCCACCAATTCTCGTACCGGCGGAGTACTCAGACCACATTTTTCCCACCCATTGGCCGCGAATCTCACAGTCAAAGGAGGCGCCGGTTTCCTCCGTTGGTGACCCTGCAATCAGCACCTTCCTTGGTGGCGGTGACGGGGACTGTGGGACTGGTTGCGCGACGACGGTGGATTCTCAGGGCCGGATCTACATCGCCGGGATGACCGAATCGGTGGATTTTCCCACGACCTCTGGGGCGTACCTTGAGGCCCCTCCGGTCAACCTTGATGCTTTTGTCGCCAGATTGGCCTCGGATGGGTCAGCCTTCGAGTACGTCACTCTGCTCGGTGGTGCGCTTGACGACACGGCCCGGGCTCTCGCCGTCGATGACGCCGGTTGTGCCGTGATCGCGGGCAATACAACCTCTGACGATTTTCCGACGACTCCGGGCGCCTTCGATCGGACCCACAGTGACACGTACTACCCGGATGACGCATTTATAACGATACTCAATTCGGAAGGTACGGCTTTGCTGTATTCGACATTTCTCGGGGGCGATTCCACAGATCTTGCCAAGGCGATCGCCATCGATTCATCCGGCCACATCTTCGTGACAGGAGCGGCCCTGTCGGGAAATTTTCCAACAACTGCGGGTGCCTTCGATAGGAGCTACAACCCACCCGCACCCCAGGGAGAAAGCGACGCCTTCTTTGCCGTCCTGAGCCCTGATGGAAACGGCACATCGGATCTTCTCTACGGCACCTACATTGGGAGCGGCGCGGATGAATCCGCTTCGGGGCTGGCGGTCGACACAACGGGCAATGCCTTCATCTCGGGTACAACCTCATCCACCAATTTTCCGACGACCTCCGGAGCCTGGGATACAACGCATAACGGAAATACCGATGCATTTATCCTCAAACTCAGTCCCGGGGGCAACGGAACCGCAGACCTCCTCTGGAGTTCCTTTCTAGGCCATTCCGGAGATGAATCCGGCACGGCGGTCGCGATCGGCCCGGATGGGGAGCCCTTCGTGCTCGGCAATACAAACTCCTCGTCCTTTCCGGTCACGGCCGGCGCCTTCGATTCGAGTCTTGCAGGGAATTACGACCTCTTCGTCACCCGTTTGACTTCCGATGCCTCCGCTCTTGTCTATTCCACCTTCATCGGGGGCAGTGACCGCGAGTATGCGGGTGGTTTGTACTTGAATACTGCAGGAGAAGTCATCGCCTGCGGTGGGAGCAGATCCGGAAATTTTCCGACGACCTACCAAAACGCCTACGACCAGACCCTAGGCGGAGACGAGGACGCTGTGTTCTTTGTGCTTGACGCCGACGGTTCATCCCTGCTTTACAGCAGTTTCTACGGAGGGAGTGAGGAGGATTTCGGCTATGCCGTGGCGCCTGGCCCTGCGGGTGATGCCGTCATCGCCGGCCGTACCAGATCCTCCGATTTCCCAATCAGTCCAGGGGCGGCCCAGACCGTTTTCGGCGGAGGCTATTGTTTCGGCGGCCAACCCTGTGATGACGCATTCATGATGCGGATTTCGTTCCCGATGATCTTTGCCGATGCCTTTGAATCGGGGGATCTCGGAGCGTGGAGTTCTGCCGCCCCATGACCAATCGAAGCCACGGCACAACTCCGCAGAGATGTATTTTCAGGAAATTGAGACCATGGAGGTCGATCATGACGAATTCGAATCAGAAAATGAAACGAAGCTATTGGGTCCTTTTGGCGGTACTCTTGGCAGCGGTAGTCTCGCCGGCGTCGCCACTGATGGCTGCAGTCGGCGAGGAGATCGAAGTGATCTCCTATCCCGGAGTAAGTGACGACATCTACTATCCTCAAGCAGCAGCTTCATGGGGATGCGGTTTCGTCGTCGCCTACAACGCGCATGTGCAGGACGAAAACCACGAATTTGACTATCTCAACTGGGGCCGTCGTTTTACTTCCTTTGCGGCGCCTCTGGACGTGCCTTTCCAGATCAATGCGGTTCCGGGCGATATGTATGACTACAGCGTGTCCATTGACATGGCACCGAGCGGCGCCTTCGTGGCCGCATGGCTCAACAGGGATGTCGGGCCACATCTTCGGGTCCAGCGTTTCAGTGCTTTTGGAGATCGCGTCGGTGACCTTATCTATCCGTCCGACGACGCGTCGGGTGAGGCTGTTGTAGGTGTTGCCGACAGTGGCGCCTTCGTCGTGGCCCACTGGGCTGGTCTCCAGGAACACCTCCTCGGTCACATGTACAATTCCATCGGTGATGCCGTCCTCTCCCCCTTCACGATCGAGACAGCCTCCGGTTTTCAGGTTCTTCATGATATTGCCGTCAATGCCAACGGCACCTTCGTCGTGACCTGGTCCGGGTGGCAGTCACCGGGAGACGACGATGACGGTTTCAGCATTCAGGCCCGGTGTTTCACAGCTTCAGGAACTCCCATGGGAGACCAGTTTCAGGTCAACACCATCATCGGAGGCGATCAATGGGGCTCCCAGGTGGCCATCGCCGACAGCGGTGCTTTCGTCATCGTATGGCAATCAGCCACTTCCTCCGGATCCGACGACTCGGGCAAGAGCATCCAGATGCGGCGCTATTCCTCGGCCTGTGTGCCCCTCAGTGTGGAGACTCAGGTCAACACCTACGTCAATGACCGGCAGGACCAACCCGATGTCACCATGAGCCCCCCCGGGAGCATCGCGGTGGTGTGGAGGAGCAGGGGAAATTGGGATGACCAGAGTTCCGATTGCATTCAGGCACGCCTCTACGGTGCTTACGGACAGGCCCTCGGCGATCAGTTTCCGGTCAATCTCACTACCGGGGACAAACCACAGACCCCCACGATTTCAGGGAATCCGGATAGCAAGTATGTTGTCGCCTGGAAGGATGGAGATGCACGGATCAAGGCGAGGGTATTTTATGGCCCGGGAGTGGTTTTTACTGATTTCTTCGAAAGCGGCGGCTTGGGGGGTTGGAGTTTCGCGATTCCCTGAGTCTGTGTTTGGGTCAGTTGAACCTCATTGCCCGAACCAAAAACGAAAAAGTGCCCGATACATGTATCTAGAGGTCCGGCCGGAAACCCTCACACGGC